>JAJTCR010000186.1 GCA_021325695.1 Steroidobacteraceae bacterium
CGCCTTGGACACCGACCGTGGCGGCGCCGTCGTGGGAGCTACGGTGGTCGACGGTGCCGCCGGGGCCGCAGGTGCCGGGTCTGTTGGCGACGTCGACGTGCAGGCGCCCGCGAAGCAGCACACGACCAGCGCCAGCCCCCGCACGCGCTCCAGACTGCCGGTCATGCGGCGAACCGCTCCTCGAGCAGGGCCAGCACGTCATCCGTCGTGCCGCGCACGGGACCTTCGGCTTCGAGCTTGAGGGTCGTGACCGCGGCCGCCCAGCGCGTGGCGTCCGCGGGATCCGCGAGCAGGCGGCGCGACGTATAGGAACCGACGCAGGTATCACCCCGGCCGCTGCGGCCGCGCAGCGGTTGCGGCAGGAACGGCACTTCGTGATACCGGCCGTCGGCGAGCACGAGCAACCCGTCGCGGTGCGTCAGCACGATCTCGCGCGGCCCGTACGCGGCCAGTGCGGCGGCCGCGGCGCGGAGGTCCGTCCGCCCGGTCAGGAACTCGGCCTCGACGGCGTCGCTCTTGAGCACGTCGACCAGTCCGAGCACCTCGGCCTGCTCGGGCCAGGCCTCGTACTTGAGCCGCCCCTCGCCGGTCACGACGCGCACGTATCCCTGCACGTCGAGCGCGAGGATTTCGGCACGCTCGCGCAGCATGCGCAGCACGGCGAGCGGCACCTCGCCGCGCACCGATGCGCTCACCAGGAACGCACGCGCCCGCAGCCCGTCGACGTGATCGAGCCCGATCGGGTCGGCGACGGCGGCCACGGTCAGGATCCGTTCGTCGACGTTGGACGTCGGATACTCGAGACGCATCAGCGTGGAACTGGGCGATATGTGCGCGAACACCCGGACGCCACGCTGGCGCAACGGTTCGACGACGTGTGCATCTTCCGCGGCGAGCCGCGTCACCGCGCCAACGCGAATGCCGGCGAGGCTTGCCGCGTGCGCGGCGTAGCTGTACCCGCCGCCGTCGACCTGGCGCGTGCCGGCCTGGGTGACGATGGTGTCCTTGGTGTAGTTGCCGACCGTGACCAGGTCGAACGAGCTTTCGCCGTTGCCGAGCATCGGATCCTCTCAATCGCGCAGCCGGACGCGCCAGAGCGTCGCGACCAGCAGCATGGATACCACCGACGAGCCGATCCAGAGCGTGCTCGCCGGGCCGAAATCGTAGTGCCGGACGCCGTCGACGACCGTCATGCCACGCTCGATCAGGTAGCCGCTCACGTGCTCCTGCAGCGCTGCGCCGATGTAGCTGAAGATGCCGACGACGCCCATCACCGCCCCCGCGACGCGCTTGGGCGCGATGTCGACCGCGAACAGGCCGCCGAGCGAGGTGACGAGACCGTTGAGACCGACACCGTAGAGGATGAACGCGAGCGTGAGCGAAGCCGCGTCGCGCGGCCCGTAGAACACGAGCAGCAGCCCTGCGAGCTCGCACAGCGCGAACAACAGGTTGGCCGGCGGCCGGCGCGCGTCGAACACCTTGTCGGAGACGAAACCAAAGGCCAGGCAGCCGACGATGCCGGCGAGCGTGCTCGCCATCAGGAAGCTGCCGGCCTCGACCAGCGAGTAGCCGCGGGCTTCCTGCAGGTACAGCACGCCCCAGCTGTTGATCGCGTAACGTGTCACGTACATCAGCGCACTCGACAGCGCGAGCACCCAGATCGCCGGGATGCGCAACACGCCGATCTGCTGCCGCAGGACCCCCGACGGCGCCTGCGCGGCGGCACGGGAGCCTGCCCAGTGATCGTTGCGCCAGTCGGCCACGGTCGGCAGGCCGAGCGTGCGCGGACGGTCGCGCATGAGCCAGTAGATGCCGCCGGCCACGGCGACGCAGGTGAGCCCGGGGAACCAGAAGCCGGCACGCCACCCGAACGCGGCGACGACGGCGCCGACCACGACGAACGTGAGTCCTTCGCCGATGGAGTGCGCCGTGCTCCAGATGCCGTAGAACCGGCCGCGCTCACGGTTGCCGAACCACTGCGCGAGCGCCACCACGCCGGACGGCGCGCCGAACCCCTGGAACCAGCCGTTGAGCGCCCACAGCGTGACCGAGAGCCACAGCAGCGTCGAGAACCCCATCGCGACGTTGATGCAGGCGGAGACGAGCACGCCGAACGCAAAGAAGACGCGCACGTTCGCGTGGTCGGCGAGGAAGCCGTTGACGAGCTTGCCCGCGGCGTACGTATAGAACAGCGCGGACCCGATCAGCCCCAGTTCGGTGGGCGTGAATATCCCCTCGTCGATCAGCGGCTTCTTGACCATCGACAGCGCGAGCCGGCACGTGTAGACGAGCCCGTACCCGAGCGTGATCGCGACGAGGATCCGCAGGCGCGTGCTCCGGAACAGGCGGTCGACCTGCTCGCGGTCCGCAATCAGCGGCTGGTCGGGTCCCGACGCGAAGATGCGCAACAATCCGTTCATCGAAGCTCGGTCAACTGCGCGCGTCGGGTCACCGGGGTTTCCGGAATTTTGATTCTAAATTCTCTATCAAATAGAATTCAAGTTCTATCGACTGCAATGTCCGGTCGCGGTGGGGAAACACTGTCATGGCTCGAAGCAAGCTCATCGTTGCGCTCCTCGGGACCGCCTGGCTGGCATCGTCGCACGCCGCACCGGACAGCGCCGGCGCGAGCGCCGACCGCGACGTCGCGGTCGCGCCGCGCCTGCAGACGAGCCCGGGTGTCGAGGACGCCGCGAACGACGTCGGGTTCTGGCTGCATCCCTCCGCCCCGGAACGCAGCCTCGTGCTCGGCGCCGGCGGCAGCGCCGGGCTCGAGGTGTTCGGACTGGACGGGCGGCCCCGCCAGCGCATCGCCGACATCCAGGCTCCGTTACCGGCTCCGCCGGTCGACGTCGCAGCCGAGATGACGGGACTCTGCAGCTATCGCAGCCCGATCACGGGTCGCCTCTACCTGCTCACCGCCACCGACGATGGCGACGTCGTGCAGTGGGAGGTCGCGACCCGGGGCGAGTCATTCGCGGTCCGCGCGATCCGGCGACTGCCCTTCGGTCGCGGTGCCGGCGCCTGTGTCGCCGACGACGCGAGCCAGGCGCTGTTCGTCGCGGTCGAGACGACGGGACTCTGGCGCGTGGCCGCGGAGCCCGAGTCCGACGCGGCGCCCCGTCAACTCGACGCACTGGCCCCGTTCGGCGCGCTCGACGAGGAAGTGAAAGGGCTGGCGTTGTACCGGGCGGACGCAGACACCGCCTACCTGGTCACGGCCGACGTGGGCGCCGAAAAGCTGCGCGTGTACGACCTCGAGGGCGCGCGGCTCGGTCGCGTCGCGCTGGCGGCTGCCGGAGACATTCCAACGGTGGTCGAGACCGAGGCGTTCGACCTCGTCTCCGGCTCGCTGCCCGGGTTCGCGGGCGGCGCACTGCTCGTGGCGGACGAGGACAACGGCAACGCCTATGCGAATTACAAGCTCGCCGCGTGGAGCGACCTCGCGACCAGGCTCGACCTGGCGCAGCGCACGACGGCGCCCGACAACGCCGTGACGCCGCCGCGCGCCGTGACGATCGAATCGGCTGCCGAGACCGAACCGGTGACCACGTACGGCGACGCCGCGGACGATCCCGCGATCTGGGTCCACCCGACCGATCCGGCGCAGAGCCTCGTGATCGGCGCCAACAAGAAGCTCGGGCTCGAGGTCTACGACCTGACGGGTCGCCGCCTGCAGACCCTGCCCGACGGCCGCATGAACAACGTCGACGTCCGCAACGCGTTCCCGTTCGCGCGGGGGCGCGCGCCGATCGTCGCCGCGAGCAACCGCACCACCAAGACGATCGCCCTGTACCGGATCGACGTCGCGACGCGAAGGCTCGAGCCCGTCGACGTCGAGGCGGCGCAGACCGGCCTGCGCGACCCGTACGGGCTCTGCCTGTATCACAGCGCACGAGACGGCCGCTTCTACGTCTTCGTCAACGATGCCGACACCGGGCTGATGCGACAGTGGCGACTCGACGAACGACGCGGCAAGGTGCGCGCGACGGCCGTCCGGGACGTGCAGGTCGGTTCGCAGGCCGAAGGTTGCGTCGCCGACGACGAACTCGGGCACCTCTATGTCGGTGAGGAAGACACGGGGCTCTGGAAATACGCAGCCGACCCGCGGGGCGGCACGGCGCGCAAGGCCGTCGACCGCACCGAGGGTGGGCACCTCACGCCGGACGTCGAAGGCATGTCGCTGTGGATCGGCGCCGCGGGCAGGGGTTACCTCGTCGTCTCGAACCAGGGCGAGGACAACTACGCCGTGTACCGTCGCGAAGGCGACAACGCGTTCGTCGGCAAGTTCCACGTCGTCGCCGACGACGAGCGCGGCGTCGACGGCGCCTCCGAGACCGACGGGCTCGACGTCGTGAGCGCGCCGCTGGGCGAAAATTTCCCGCGCGGCCTGCTGGTCGTGCAGGACGGTCGCAACCTGACGCCGTCGGCCACGCAGAACTTCAAGCTCGTCTCGTGGGACGCGATCGCGCGCGCCCTGGGGCTCGACTGAGCCGTCAGGTCGAGGCGGTCTTTTCGCGGTACGTCGAGCGGCCGTTGACTAGTTCGCCGGCCGTCAATCGCAACGGACTCCAGATCGCATCCCCACGCTCGTCCCGCAGCGTAAAGGTCACCGCGGGCTCGGGTTCCGAATCGAAGTCGAGCACGCCGAAGTTCGTGCCACGGGCGAACACCGGCCGCACGCGGTGCTCGGGCTTGAGGTCCATCCAGGTGGCCGTCGGCAGCTGCGCGAGCGGTGAGCTCACGAGATCGTAGAAGTCGTAGCCGCCCCGCTCCGACCACGGAATGCAGTTGAGTTCGCCGGCGTGCGTGTCGCCCGAGATCAGCACGACGCCGCCGATGCGTTCGTCGCGGACGAAGTCGAAGAGCTCGTTGCGCTCGTGCAGGAAGGCCGCCCAGGTGTCGCCTTGCGGACCGTCGCCGCTCGACCAACCACTGCCGGAGACGAGCAGCTTGAGCGGCGCGCGACTCGCGCGCAGTTCCTCGCGCAGCCAGCGCTTCTGGCCGGCCCCGAGCATGGTCTTGGCCGGCCCGTCGGCAGCGAGGTTCGGGTCGCGGTGGTAACGCCCGTCGAGGAAGAAGAAGTCCACGCCGCCGTACCCGTAGCGGAAGTACACACCGGGTGCGTCCTCGCGCCCGTACGCCGGGTTGGCCCAGTAACGCCGGAACACCTGCAGCGACGCCGCGCGCATCGGGTTGGTGCGATCGCTGTTGTTGAGCCCGAAGTCGTGGTCGTCCCAGGTCGCGAGCTGCGGCACGCTCGCGAGCAGTGGTTCGAGCGACGCGACGTTCCGCTGCCGGCGATACTCCTCGGCCAGCACCGCAGCGTCGAGCGTGTCGCCGTACACGTGGTCGCCGAGCCAGAAGAAGAGGTCCGGCTCGGCACGCGCCACGGCGCCGAAGATGCGCTGCTCGACGTCGACCTGCACGCGCGAGCACGAGCCGAACACGACGCGGAATGGGCGGGCCACGGCGGGAGCCGTGCGCGTGACGAACGGCATGCGCCGGTAACGGTCGACCTCGCCGTCCACGCGCAGGCGATACCAGTAGCGGGTGTCCGGCTCGAGTCCCGTAGCCTCGATTCGCACCGTGCAGTCATCCTCGGCGCGTGAGACGACCGGCGGTGTCGTGCGCAGGTCGGCGAGGTCCGGACGCGTCCCGTACTCGAGCGTGACGGATTGCGGACCGGCCGTGCGGCCCCAGAGCGTGATGGACCGCGGCGTGACCGCTCCGACCATCGGGCCCTGCATCAGCCTCGGGTAGCCGGCCGCGGCGCTCACGGCCCACGGGCCGATCACCGGCAAGGCCAGGGCCGTCTGCAACAGGCGCCGCCGCAGGCGGCTCGTGACCACCCACCCGCCGCTCACGCGAAGCACCGCGCAGCCACTGCCGCCAGGTGTCGATGACCGAGCGACGCATAGGTCATCGGATGCGCGACCGCGGGATCCTGTTCCGCTTCCACGACGAGCCAGCCCCGATAACCGGCCGCCGCGAGCGGCGCGAGCACGGCGTCGTAGTCGACCGAGCCGTCGCCGGGCACGGTGAAGACGCCTTCGAGCACTGCGTCGAGAAAGCTGGTGTCGCGATTGCGGACGTCGGCGAGCACGTCGGGCCGCACGTCCTTGCAGTGCACGTGGACCACGCGCCGCGCGTGGCGCGTCGCGACGTCGACCGGATCGCCGCCCGCGAACCGCAGGTGCCCGGTATCGAGCAGCAGTCCGACCGCCTCGCCGCTCGACTGCAGCAGGCGCTCGACGTCGTCCGTGCTCTGCACGACGGTTCCCATGTGATGGTGATAGGCGAGCCGCAGGCCGCGTCGCTGCATCAGTTCCGCGAGCCGCGTGAGCCGTTCGCCGAACAGTGGCCACCGGCCGGCCGGCATGTACGGTCGCCGCGACTGCCGCGCACGACGGTCACCGTGCGTGCACTGCGTCACCTCCGCCACCACGACGACGTCGCTGCCGAGCGCGGCGAGCAGTTCGAGGTGCGGCTGCATCGCCGCGAACTCCGCGTCCGCCTCGCGCTCGAGCAGTCGTGCGCTGTACCAGCCCGACACGAGCGCGAGGCCGTGCGGTTGCAGCGCCGCCCGCAGGGCGGCGGGATCGCGGGGGAACTTGTGGCCGAGTTCGACGCCGACATAACCCGCGGCACGCGCCTCGCGCAGGCACTGCTCGAGCGAGTTCTCCGCCCCGAGCGACGGCAGGTCGTCGTTGCTCCAGGTGAGCGGGTTGATGCCGAGTCGGATCGACGACGTCACTTCCGGCCTCGCTGTGCTTCGTAACGTCGGCGGGCTTCGCGCACCGGCTCGGCCGCCGAGGTCTCCGCGACCGGAACGTCCCACCACTCCCCGCCCGCGCTCGTGGAGCGTTCCGGGTCGGTGTCGATCACCACGACGGCCGTGCGCGACGCCGCGCGGGCGCGCAGCAATGCTCCGCGCAGCGCTGCGATGCCCGACACCTTCTCTGTCACCGCGCCGAGTGCGCGAGCGTGGGCCGCGAAATCGATCGCCGGCGCCGCCGGACTCGCCGCGTCGCCGAGCAGGTTGCCGTGGGGGGCGCCCCCGCAGGCTTGCTGCAGGCGGTGGATGCAGCCGAAGCCGCGGTTGTCGAGCACGACGACCACGAGCTTGAGCCCGAGCGCGATCGACGTCGCGATCTCCGAATTCATCATCAGGTAACTGCCGTCGCCGACCAGTACGACGACTTCGCGGTCGGGCCGGGCGAGCTTGACGCCCAGCCCCCCGGCGATCTCGTAGCCCATGCACGAGTAGCCGTACTCGACGTGGTAGTGACCGGGCCCGGCGGCGCGCCAGAGCTTGTGCAGTTCGCCCG
>JAJTCR010000187.1 GCA_021325695.1 Steroidobacteraceae bacterium
GTTAAAACAAACAGTCCTGCCGGTTTTTATTCGGCGGGGTACGGCGCGGGTGACCGAGCGCGCGTGCGCGAGGCACGTACACACACAGCAGGGGTCCAGAACATGCAGAACCATCGAATCGCGTCTCCGGGCAGCCGCCTGGTCGCGGCCGCCATCGGACTGGTGCTGGCCGCTGCCGCGCAGGGCCAGGAAGAGCCGCCGGCGCCGTCGAGCACCGGTGGCCTCGAGGAAATCATCGTCACCGGCACGATGCGCGTGGAATCGTCGCAGGACGTGCCGATCGCGATCTCCGCGATCAGCGAGACGGCGCTGCAGAACGCCCACGTCAACGACGTGCGCGCGCTGCAGAACCTGGCGCCCGGTCTCGTGCTCTCCAACCCCGCGGGATTCAACGCGACGGGCGGCGGCATGCGGGGCACGGGCACGAACATCATCCTCGTGACCCAGGACGCGCCCGTCAGCTTCCTGATGGACGACTTCGCGCTGAGCCACGTGACTTCGCAGTTCGTGTCGCTGTTCGACACGCAGCAGGTCGAGGTGTATCGCGGGCCGCAGGGCACGCTGTTCGGCAAGAACACGACCGGCGGCGTGATCAAGATCACCTCCAAGCGACCGGTGCTCGGCGAGTACAGCGCCGAGACGCAGTTCAACTTCGGCCAGTGGGAGAACAACGGGACCACGCGCAGCGTGATGGGCGCGGTCAACGTGCCGTTCGGCGACACGCTGGCCATGCGTATCGCGGCGATCTACGACCAGGACGACGGCTTCTACAAGGACAACAAGAAGACGGCGACCTTCCCCGACGAGGTGCCGCTCTGGGCCGGCCTGAACCTCGGCATTCCAGGCACGCTGCCGCCGGGTCTGCTGCCGCCGGGCTCGCAGCCGCCGCCGGAACTGAACGCCAACGTGCGCGGCGGCGGCGGCTACCTCGGCGGCAAGGACGTGATCGCGGGCAAGGTGAAGTTCCTCTGGGAGCCCACCGACTGGTACTCCGGCTACCTGATCTACGAGAACGTCAAGGACCGCTCGGACAGCCCCCCGGGCGTCAACGAAAGCATCGCGACCGACCTGTTGCCGCTGCTCGGCTTCCCGGGCATCAAGGATGCGGGCGAGAAAGACGTCTTCAGCACGCTGATCTCGCACAACCAGGACATCTACATGGACGAGGGGCACAAGGTCGACACCGAGGGCGTCTACCTGAACCAGTCGTTCGACGTGCCGTACGGCGAATTCATCTCGATCACCGGGTACCGCGAGCAGTACCAGCGGCTGCCGAGCACGTACACGGGCGAGGCGTTCCTGACGCTGTTCGACTCGACGCGCAACACGTCGCGGCGGACGACGCAGCAGGAATTGCGCTTCGTCTCGGACCTCGACGGGCCATTCAACTTCGTCACCGGCGCGAACTACTTCCACGATTCGTTCGACTTCATGGCCGTGTTCTCGGTCGGCCTCACGTCGCTGATTCCGGCGTTCAATCCGGCCACGGGCAACTTCCTGCGCGAGGACGGTTACGTCAACCTCGACCTGCGCGCGATCAGCGACTTCCAGACGCAGGGCACCGAACAGACGCGCGACGAGTACGCGGCGTATTTCGACGGCTCGTTCGACGTGACCGATACCTTCAAGATCTCCGCGGGGGTGCGTTTCAGCAAGGACGAGAAGGAGTTCCTGCGCTTCGTCGACGGCGGCGGACCCTGCACGGCGGCGACGGACCCGATCGATGCGGTCACGCTCGACGACGGCAGCTGCATCGACACGCGTTCGCAGTACCTGAGTCGCGCCGGCAAGGTGGCGGCCGAAGTCACCGGCATGCATTCGCCGCTGCCGCTGTCGGCGTACGGGACGGTCGTCGACGAGGAGAACGACTGGCAGAAGACCACGTATCGCGTCGTCGCCGACTGGAAACCCGGCGACGAGAGCGGCATGTTCTACCTGAGCTACGCGACGGGTTTCCTCTCCGGCGGCTTCTCCGAAACGTGCGCGACGCCGTCACGTTGCGCCTACGATCCCGAGACCAACGAGAACGTCGAACTCGGCTACAAGGCCGACCTGCTCGACCGCACGCTGCGTCTGAACGCCGCGCTCTATTACACCAAGTACGAGGACCTGCAGCGCGCCGTGGTTGCGACGTACACGGCGGCCGACGGCACGACCCAGCAGGAAACGGTCACGGTCAACACGGGCTCGTCCAAGGCCACGGGTGTCGACGTGGATCTCACCTGGCTGCCCACCGACCTGTGGCGCATCGGCGCCTCGGTCAACTGGCTCGACCAGGAGTACGGCAGCGGCTCGTGCCTGCCGAACCTGCGTGGCGACAACCCCGATCCGCAGTCCTGCGACATCGACCTCACGCAGTTCAACCTGCCGTTCTCGCCGGAATGGAAGGCCGGTCTCGACGTCTCGCGCGACTTCGCCGCGGGCGACGCCACCGTCACGGTGAACGCGAACCTGAACTACCAGTCCGAAGGTGAGACCGACGTGTTCAACGGCGCCAACACGCAGATGTCGGAGCGGACGCTGCTCGGCGCATCGGTGACCTACACCGATCCGGACGATCGCTGGTCCGCCACGCTGTTCGGCACCAACCTGACGGACGAGACCTATCGCGTGGCCGCGCTGCCGGTCGCGGGCCTGTGGAACTTCACCAACTATGGTGGGCCGCGCCAGATCGGAGTCAGCGTCAACATGAAGTTCGACTGACCGCTCGCCATCCGGGCGCGGGCGGGGCGGCGAAGCCCCGCCCGTCGTGCTTTCGGGGCCAGCGCGTCCAGGCTCCTCGCAGGAGACTTCCCAATGAACGACCCGCGGATCGACCGCATCCGGGCCGAGCTCGGACGCGAAGGCTGGGACGCCATCGTCCTCACGAACACGCACGACGTGGTCTATGCGACCGGTTACAGCTCCATCATGGAGTACTGGACGCTGCAGGAACCGATCTGCGCCGCAATCGTCGCGAAAGACCCGTCCATTCCCGTCACGCTCGTGATGCCGGAGGCGAACATCGCACTGCTCGCGGTCTCGGCCGACTCCGGCCAGCCCGACCGCGCCGAGGAATTGCGCCTCACGGAGCTGCTGACGTTCTGCCGGATGGCGCGCGCGCCCGATCCGGACGCGAAGCCCGGGCCGCTGCATCACAAGGCCATGGAAATTTTCGGTGCCCGCGTCCGCGGCAAGACCCGCCCGAACCTGGTCGAGGGCATTACCGATGCGCTGGCCGACCACGGGCTCGCACGGGGCATGGTCGCGTTCGACGACCTGCGCGTGTGGCTCTGGGTGCAGAAGGACGCACGCTTCGCGGGATACGCGCCGATCGATGGCGTCGACGCAATGGTGCGCGCCCGCAGCGTGAAGACGCCCGGCGAAATGGCGGCGGTCCGCCGCACCGGACCGAAGGCCGACGCTGCGATCCAGTTCGCCGCGTCGCAGTTGCAGGCCGGCCTGAACTGGACCGACCTGACGCTGTCGGTGGCCGGTTTCATGGCCGCCAACGGCATCACGCCGGTCGACGAGGGCACGATGCTGTTCGGCGGCGCCTACGACGGCGAGTTCATCCCCGAGCTGTTCCGGACACGCTACGACCGCCCGTTCGAGCCGGGGCAGATCGTGATCCTGGAGACGCTCGGCAAGACCGAGGGATTCTGGATCGACATCAACCGCACCGCGGTGATCGGCAAGCCCACGCCCGAGTACCAGTCACTGCATGACACGGTGCGCGACGGCTACCTGCGGCTGCTCGAGTCGCTCAAACCCGGTTTTCACACCGGGGAACTGACGCAGATGGGGCACGATTACATGCGGAGCCAGGGCATCTCCGCGCCGGAGAAACTGCTCGTGTTCGCGCACGGCGTCGGCATGATGCCGGTCGAGTCGCCGGTGCCCGGTCCTTCGATGGGGACGCGCGGCGCAGCCGGCTTCACGCTCGAGCAGGACATGGTCGTCTCGGTCGACTGCCTGTTCTTCGGCGCGAAGATCGGGCCCTGTCACATGGAAAACGTGTTCATCATCCACGCGGACGGTCCGGAACCGCTCTACGAGACTCCGCTCGAGCTGATGGGTCCGCGCTGAACCGCGTCGCCCTCGGCGTCAGAAAAGCGGCGCGCGGTGCCTGCACCGCGGGCCGCCTGCATCCGTCCGGTCAGAGACGGTCGGGGTTCTCCAGCAACTCGCGCAACGTGGCGAGGAACTTCGCGCCGGTCGCGCCGTCGACCACGCGGTGATCGCACGACAGCGTGAGCGTCACGACCTTTGCGACCGCCGGCTGGCCGCTGCGCACGACCACACGTTCCTTGCCGGCCCCGACGGCCAGGATGCCGACCTGCGGTGGATTGATGATCGCGTCGAATCGGTCCACGCCGAACATGCCGAGGTTCGACACCGTGAAAGTACCGCCGGTGATCTCCTCGCGCGCGAGCTTGCCGCTCCTCGCACGTTCCGCGAGGCCGGCGACCTCCGTCGCGATCTGCGCGACGCCCTTGCGCTCGGCGCCACGGACGATCGGTGTCACGAGGCCGTTGTCTGACGCCACCGCGACGCAGACGTCGGCCTGCGAGTGCTTGACGATTTCCTCGCCCTGCAGTTGC
>JAJTCR010000188.1 GCA_021325695.1 Steroidobacteraceae bacterium
GTCATGCGATCGAATACCGTCGGGTTACGCAAGACGCGTGGCGCATGCACAAGGATATTCATTTGTGGAAAGGCGAACGGGTTTTTCGGGGCCCTCACGCGGAGCGAAATCGAGGAATAATGGTTTCGATCATCTGGCAAGCGGGATGTTGGCCACCGCCTTCAGCTGCAGCAGCGTGTCGAGCTTGTTCTCGATCTGCACGAAGCGGAGTACCTTGGCAGGCGGAAGCACCCGCTCGAACTGCTTTGCCCACTTCCGGGTCAGCGCAACCTCGGCGTCCTGCAGCGACAACCACTCCTTCAGGATCTTCCTCGCCCCGTCGTCCGTCATCGACTCGTAGCTCGACGCGTACAGCTCCAGCAGGTCGGCGGCGCGGTCGAACAGTTTCTTTCGCTCGACCTGGTACTGGTCATAGATCGGCGTGAATGCCTGGACCTGTTCGTCGTCGAGCTCCAGCGTATTCAGCACGATGGCGTGTTTGTCGGTCTGGATCTGGGCGATCAGCTGCTGTTGCTCATCGTGGGTGGACTGCGCCCTTGCAGCGTAGGGTGCACCGAGCGCGGCGCACGCTGCCATGCCGAGAGCCACTTTGCGTAGGTCGAAGTTCATTGGACAGACTCCGTGCGGGATGGACTCTTGCGCGACCTGCGGGTCACTGGACGATCGGGATCAGCTGGAAGACCTTGCGCTGCAGGTCGTTGTCGATGCGCGACTCGACCTGCGAGTAGCGCAGAGCCTTGATGGCCGGCAGCACCCGGGCCATCTTCTTCGTGTACGCCTGCTGCAGTGCCATGCGCTCCCGGTCGAGCTTCATCTTGGCGTCGAGCATCTGCTGAGCGTCGGCGTCAGTCATGGTCGAGTACTTCGCCGCATAGTCGTCGACGAGCCGGACGAACCTGTCGTCAATCTTCTTAACCTTGGCTTCGTATTCGTCGTAGAGGGGCCAGAAAGTACGGCTCTCCTCGTCGGTGAGCAGCATGGTCCGCGCGTAAATCGCGCGCTTGTCGGTCATGATCTGGCTGAGGATGATCTGCTCGTCGACGCGGATGCTCTGGACCTGCACGCTTTCGTCCTGGGCACCTGCCAGAACCGGGCCCGCGGTGGCGACGAGCGCCACGGCGAGGAGTGACATTCTCATGAGTCTGTCCTGGATGTTGGTGAGTACGGTCGGGGATGCAGGCAAACCCATGCTTCCCCGGCGAAATGACGCGAAAGGACTCATGCCGGCACCGTGGCGGCGTTGGAAAGAGGCGCTGCGGCCACCGTGCGACCGACCCGGAACCACGCGGCGTACAGCGCCGGCACGAAAAAGATCGTCAGCAGCGTCGCGACCGTGAGGCCGCCCATGATCGCTATGGCCATCGGGCCCCAGAACACGCTGCGCGTGAGGGGGACCATCGCGAGCACGGTCGCCGTTGCGGTCAGCACCACGGGGCGCGTCCGGTGCACGGCGGCATCGACGACGGCACTCCAGGGGTCGAGGCCGGAGGCGATTTCCTGCTTCACCTGGTCGACGAGGATCACCGCGTTTCGCATGATCATGCCGCTCAAGGCGATGATGCCGAGGATCGCGACGAAGCCCAGCGGCGCACGAAACGCCAGTAACGCCGCGACGACCCCGATCAGCCCGAGCGGCGCCGTGAGGAACACCATCGTCATCAGCGAGAAGCTCTGCAGTTGCAGCATGAGGATGCCGAGGATGGTGACGAGCATCAGCGGAGCCACGGCCATGAGCGCGTCGTTGGCCTTGGCGCTTTCTTCGACGGCACCGCCGACGTCGATGCGGTAACCGAACGGCAACCTGGACTCGATCTCTTGCAGTTCGGGTCGGATCGACTGCGTCACGGACACGCCCTGCTCCCCGTCCTTGACGTCGGCGCGGACCGTAATGGCCATGTCGCGGTTGCGGCGCCACAGCACCGGCTCCTCGAGCACGGTCTGCACGCGCGCGACCTGGGACAGTGACACCACGGTCCCCTGGCGTGTGTAGAGGTTCACGTCCGGCACGGTGTCGATGGTCAGGCGCTCCTCGGGCACCGCCCGGGCGACGATGTCGACCAGGTCCTCGCCCTCGCGCAATTGCGACAGCGTCGCGCCGTTCATGACGGCCTGCGTCATCAGCGTCACCTCGACCGGCGTCAGTCCGAGCGCACGGGCCTTGTCCTGGTCGACGTCGACCTTCAGCGTGCGGACCGGGTCGTTCCAGTCCAGCTGGACATCGCGTACCTTCGGGCTCGCGGCCACGACCTGCTGGACCTCGCGCGCGATCTCGCGCACCTTCTGCCTATCGGGCCCGACGACGCGGAACTGCACCGGGAAGCCGACCGGCGGACCGAGTTCTAGCCGTGTGACGCGCACCCAGGTTTCGGGGAACTGCTGGTCGACCGATGCCATCAGGCGCGAGCGCACGCGCTCGCGGGCCTCGAGGTCCTTGGTCATCACGACGAATTGTGCGTACCCCGGGTTCGGCAGCTCGGGGTTGAGCGACAGGTAGAAGCGCGGCGCGCCGGCACCCGTGTACGCCGTGAAGAACCGCACGTCCTCGTCCTTCTCGAGCAGCGCCTCCATCTTCTTGACCTGCTCGGTCGTCGCGGCGAACGATGCACCCTCCTTCACGCGCAGGTCGAGGATCAGCTCGGGCCGCGAGCTGTTGGGGAAGAACTGCTGGGGCACGAAGCGCATGCAGAACGTCGCGACCACGAGTGCGGCGACCGTGACTCCGATAACCAGCCAGCGCTTCTCGAGCGCCAGGTCGATCCAGCCACGGAGGCGGCGATAGAACTTCGTGTCGTAGGGATCGGCCGCGTGTTCGTGATGCTGGCCGACGTTGCTCGGCAGGAACTTCACGGCCAGGTACGGCGTGAACAGGCCGGAGACGAGCCAGGAGAACAGCACGGCCGTGCCGACGATCCAGAAGATGCCGCCCGCGTATTCGCCGGTGGTCGACTTGGAGAATCCGATCGGCATGAAGGCCGCGACCGTGATCAGCGCGCCCGTCAGGCGGGGCATCGCCGTCGCGGAATACGAAAAGGCCGCGGACTTGGCCTGGTCCCAGCCCGATTCCATCTTCACGATCATCATCTCGAGCGCGATGATCGCGTCGTCGACGAGCAGGCCGAGCGCGATGATCAGCGAGCCGAGCGAGACGCGTTCCAGGTTCCAGCCGGTGGCGAGCATCATGATCGCGACCGCACCCAGCACTAGCGGCACCGACAGGGCGACTACGATGCCCGCGCGCCAGCCGAGGCTCACGAAGCTCACGACGAGCACGATCGCCAGCGCCTCGAGCAGCGAGCGCTCGAATTCCCAGATCGCCTCGCTGACGGTCGTGGGCTGGTCGGCGACGCGCTCGAGCTCGACGCCGTAGGGCAGCTCGGCCTGGATCTTGCCGACGGCCGTGTCGATGGCCTTGCCCAGGTCGACCACGTTGCCGTCCCTGGTGACCGAAATCGCGATCATCAGCACCTGCTGCCCGTTGTGACGCACGGTGTAGGTCGGCGGATCCTCGAAACTGCGCCGGATGGTCGTGAAGTCGCCGAGCTTGATCAGCCGGCCGCCCGCCGCGATCGGCACGTTGCGGATGTCGTCGTCGCTCTTGAACTGGCCGCTCACGCGCACGAAGACGCGGTCGCTCCTCGTGTCGATCGAGCCGCCCGGGAGCACGCTGTTCTGGGCCTTGAGGCTCTCGGCGATCTGCAGCGGCGTGATGCCGAGCGCGGCGAGGCGCTCGTGCGAGAACTCGACGAACACGCGTTCGCCCTGGCGGCCGAGCACGTCCACCTTCTTGACCATCGGCACCCGGAGCAGGCGCCGCTTGACGTCCTCGGCGATGTCGCCGATTTCGGCCTGGCCGATCCCGTCGCCCTTGACGGCGTACATGAGGTTGTACACGTCGCCGTACTCGTCGTTGAAGATCGGGCCGACGACGCCTTCGGGCAGTTCGAGCTCGATGTCGCTGAACTTCTTGCGCGCCTGGTACCAGGCCTCGAGCTGGTCTTCCTTCGAGGTTCCGCCGCGCACGGTCAGGGTCATGCCGCCGAAGCCCTGTCGTGCGAACGTCACGACCTTTTCGTAGTGGTCGATCTGCTCGAACTTCTTCTCCATGCGGTTCAGCACTTCGTCCTGGACCTGCTGCGACGTGGCGCCCGGCCAGATGACGATGGCCGTCATCGACGGCACGGAGAAGTTCGGATCCTCGAGCTGCCCAAGCCGCGGGAAGCCGAGGACGCCGGCCACCGCGATCACGAGGATCAGGAACAGGACGACGGAGCGGTGCTCGAGCGCCCACTCCGAGAGGTTGAAAGCTTTCATCGGGCGGCCTGACGCGTGTCGGTACTGAGTTCGGCGGCACCGGCGAGCGCGACCCGCAGCCCCGGCGCCATCTTGTGCACGCCGGCGACGACGACGAGCTCACCTGCCCGCGGACCGGAGACGAGCACCTCGTCGTTGCGATAGGCGTGCACGTCGACCGGCACCAGCTCCACCGTCGCCGCCGCATCGGCCTTCGACCGACGCACGACCCACAGCGCGGGCTGTCCCTTGCTCTGGGTGATCGACGACGCCGGGAGCGCGGCAAGTTCGCGCAGGCTCACCTCGAATTTCTCGTCGGGCGCGCTCGCGAGCCACGCGCGGTAGTGCGCCTGCTTGAAGGCGGCGACGTGGTCCTCCGGCACGTCGATGACGATTTCGGGCTCCTCCTCGTTTGCGAGCGAGACGACCGGCTGGCCGGCCGCGACGACCTGGCCGACCTCGAAGCGCAGGGCCGTGATGACGCCGCTGCGCGGCGCACGCAGCACCGTGTACTGCAACTGGTTACGTGCCAGTTCGAGCTGTCGCGCCTGGGCCTCTGCAGCAGCCCTGGTCGTTTGCGCGACACTCTGTGCGTGCTCGTCGTCGGCGACGCTGACCGACCCGTCGGCCTTCAGGTCCTCGAGTCGCTTGCGGTCAGACTCGGCCTGCCGCGCGTTCGCGACCGCCGCGGTGAGCTGCTGCTCGGCGGCGTGCACGGCGAGCCGGTAGTCGTTGTCGTCGAGCACGGCCAGCACCTGGCCCTCGCTCACGACATCGCCCACGTCCACGCGACGCTCGACGACCTTGCCACCGACCCGGAAGGCCTGGTCGACCTCGTGACGGGACTGCACGGTGCCGACGTAGCGGTGCGCCTCCCGTGCCTCGCCGTAGCGGATTTCCACGGTGCGGACGGGGCGAAGCACTTCTGGAGCCGGCTCGTGGCTGCAGGCGGTCAGCACCGCGGTGAGCGGTACGACGACGGCGACCAGGGCGTTGAACGTCTTCACTGCGGTTCCTCGGGATTGGATCGGGTATTCATGGTTTCCGGGACGTGTTCGCGGCGACGGGCTCGAAGACCTGCCAGCCACCGCCAAGGGCCTTGTAGAGCTGGACGGCGTCGAGCAGCAGCTGCGTGTCGCTGTCGTTCGAGCTGACGCGGACGCCGAGCCGGGTGCGCTGCGCGTCGAGCAGCGGCAACAGGTCGATCTGGCCCCTGTCGTACAGCGACTGCGCGCGGCTGAACGCCGAATCGGCGGACGTGGCCGCGATCCTGAGTGTGTCTGCGCGGCTCCGTTCGTT
>JAJTCR010000189.1 GCA_021325695.1 Steroidobacteraceae bacterium
GAAGGCCGCCTGCATGCCGGGCAGCACGCGCGAGACACGGCCCTTGTACAGGTTGCCGGTCAGCCCCATCCGGCTCGCGCGCTCGACGAAAAGCTCCTGCAGCACGCCGTTTTCGAGCAGCGCCGCCCGCGTCTCGCGCGGGCTGACGTTGACGATCATCTCCGTGGTCATGCGCCGCCTCGGTCGGTGAGACCGAGCACCGGGGCGAGCAGTTCCCAGGTCTCGTAGAGCGGCAGGCCCATGACGCCGGAGTAGCTGCCGGCGAGGTGGCGGACGAAGATCGCACCGTGTCCCTGCACGGCGTAGGCCCCGGCCTTGTCCGCGGGCTCCCCCGTGCGCCAGTACCAGTCGATCTCGGCGTCGCTGAGTTCGCGAAACGACACCGTGCTGGTGCTCACGCGCGCCGCCGAGCCGCGCTCGTGGAGCAACGCGACCGCCGTGTGGACCTCGTGGTCGCGGCCGGACAGCCGTCGGAGGATCCGGGCCGCATCGTCGCAGT
Organism: Steroidobacteraceae bacterium; assembly: GCA_021325695.1. Taxonomy (GTDB): domain Bacteria; phylum Pseudomonadota; class Gammaproteobacteria; order Steroidobacterales; family Steroidobacteraceae; genus RPQJ01. The sequence goes on from JAJTCR010000189.1 coordinate 500, forward strand.
CGGCCGGCTTGCCGAGGATTTGGTCGCCGAGCGCGACCGTGGTGTCGGCCGCGAGCACGGGCTTGCGATCACCCGCAGGCAACGTGGCTCGCAGCGCTCGCGCCTTCTCCTGCGCGAGCCGCAGTGCGTAGCGCGCCGGCGCCTCGTCCGGCCGAGGCGTCTCGTCGATGTCGACCGGACGCACCTCGTGCGGCACGTCGATCTGTTGCAACAGGGCGCTGCGCCGGGGCGACGCGGAGGCGAGGTAGATCACGGGCCGGTCCTCGGCGCGCGGCCGTCACGCCGCAACGACGGTGGGATCGAGCCGCCGCTGCGCAACCAGCGAATTGCTGATCAGGCAAACCTGCTCGGCCTTCTCCATGAGTTTTTTCGCGCGTTCCTCGTCCGTGCCGGCCGGGACCCGCAGCGTCGCCACGACGACGATCTCGGTGAACCGGCTCTTGCCTTCGACCCGGTCGAGCTTGCCTTCGACGCTCGCCTCGAGCGAATGCCACTCGAGCTTCGACGCCCGCGCGACGGCCCGGAAACTCAGGACGAAGCAGTCGACGACCGCGGCGCACAGCAGCGTCTCCGGCGACCAGCGGTCGCCCGGGCCGTCGAATTCGGCCGGCGGTGCGGTCTGGAGCGCCGGCAGGCGATCCGCGCCGAGCTCGACGTCGCCGGTAGCGTCCGCCTGGGCGCGGACGGTGTAGTGATGGGGGTAAGGGTGCATGGGACCTCGCAGGCGATTGGGAGCACGGAACCCGGCCAGAAGTCCGGATTCGCGGCCCGACTGCAGGGATTGAAGCCTGCCGGGCCCCGGCCTGTCCATGACGGAAAGCTGGGACTGGTCAGGGCCGGTGGTACGGCAGGCCCTTGATCAGGCTGACCGCGCGATACAGCGCCTCGGCCACGACGAGACGCGCCAGGCCGTGCGGCAGCGTCAGTGTCGACAGCGACCACCGCAGCCGCGCCCGCGTGTCCACGTCGGCGGCAAGCCCGTCGGGTCCGCCGATGCAGAACACCGGCGCGTCGCCGTCGCGGGCGCGCTCCTCGAGCCAGCGTGCGAGTTGCTCGGTCGTGAGCGCGCGGCCGCCGACCTGCAGCGCCACGAGGTGACAGCGCTCGCCGGCCGCCGCGAGCATCCGGCGTCCCTCGGCATCGACGGCCCGGCGAAGGTCGCCGCTGCCCCGTTCGCCGAGGGGAATCTCGGTGAGTTCGAGCCGGTAATCGCCACGCAGACGACCGGCGTAGTCGGCGAACCCCGCGTCGACCCAGTCGGGCATCCGGGTGCCCGCGGCCAGGAGTCGCATCCGCATGCGTGGTCTCCGGGAAATCCAGCAGGGCCGGGCGGCCTGCCCCGGCCGGTCACCTCGGGTTCAGGCGCGTCGCTCGACGCTGCCCTCCCAGAGTTTCTCGAGCGCGTAGAACTCGCGCACGCGCGGCAGCATCACGTGCAGCACGAGGTCCTGCAGGTCGAGCAGCACCCACTCGCCGTCGCGCTCGCCTTCGAGTCCGTAGGGACGAAAGCCCGCTTCCTTGCATCGCTGCAGCACGCGGTCCGCGATCGACTTGACGTGCCGGTCCGAGGTGCCGCTCGCCACCACCATGGTGTCGGTGATGTCGGTGATGCCGCGCACGTCCATCGCCCTCACGTCCACCGCTTTCATGTCCTCGAGCGCATCGAGCACGACCTGCTGCAGCGTTGCGCGGGCGCGCGTCTTGCTCGCCCTGGCCGTTTTGGCATGTGTCGGCTTCGGCGCACCGGTCGTGCGCGGGGCGGTTTTCGCCGGCGCCTTGGCTTTCGTGGCCGGCCGGCGGACCGCTGCTGGCTTGCCGGCGGTCGCGGCCCGTGGAGGACGTGTCGTCGTTGCCGACGGTGATTTCGACGTTGGATGCGGCGATCGCTTGACGGCCATGCTCACCTCGTGGGTTGGGACGCAGAAGAGCAATCCGTCCGGCGGACCAGTTCACGGACGGTGTCGGGTACCAGATAGCGCGGATCGCGGCCGGCCGCGAGCAGCTCGCGCAGTTCCGACGACGAAATTTCCAGTTGCGTCACGGGCTGGACGAAGATCCGCCCCGCCGCCCGCTCGTGCAACGCCTCGACGCTCGCGGCGCTGCGTGCTACGAGCAGCTCGCCGAGGGCGCCCTCCGTCGGCGCGCTCCAGCCGGGGCGCGGTGCGACGACGACGTGCGCCAGCTCGAGCAATTCCTGCCAGCGGTGCCAGGTGGGCAAGCCGCGAAACGCATCCATGCCCACGATCAGGCAGATCGGCGTGGCGGGGAACTCGGCACGCAGCTCACCGAGCGTGAGGACCGTGTACGAGGGCCCGGCGCGACGCACCTCGCGGTCGTCCACGACGAAACCCGGCTGGTCCGCCGTCGCGGCACGCACCAGTTCGAGCCGTCGCGCCGCATCGACCCGCGGCGGCTCGCGATGCGGCGGGTCGCCCGCCGGAACGAAGCGCACCTCGCGCAGTCGCAGGGACTGCAGCACCTCGTACGCCGTGCGGAGGTGCCCGTAATGGACCGGGTCGAACGTGCCGCCGAAGACGCCGATCGGAGCGGGTGGGTGTCTGCCGGTCATGCCGCCGCGAGAGGCACGCCCGCGATGCGGGCCACGAGTCCGGTGATCTCCACCCACGCGTCACCGCGCAGGCTGCCCTTGGCGACGCGGTCGGCACGAGCCGCTGCCGCGATCAGCGAATCGATGTCGGCGCGCGTGAGGCGCTGGACGGCCGTGCGCAGCGGACCCTGCCGGGTGCCCCAGACCTGTTCGGCGCGGAAGATGCCGTCGAGGTTGCGCCCGTCCGGACCGTGCTGCAGCACGCGCGACAGCGCGCGCAGGTCGTTGAGCAGGGCCCAGAGGATCAGCGGCGGCTCGCGCCCTTCCCCACGCAGGCCGTCGAGGATGCGCAGCGCACGCGGCGCGTTGCCGAGGAACGCCGCGCCCGCGAGCTCGAAGACGTCGTAACGTGCATTGTCGGCGACGAGTTCGGCCACGGCGTCCGGGTCGAGCGTGGCCCCCGGCCGGAGCAAGGCGATGCGCTCGATTTCCTGCTGCGCCGCGAGCAGGTTGCCTTCGACGCGGTCGGCGAGGAGTTCCGCTGCCTCGCGCGCGATCGACACGTCGTGCCGCTTGAGCCGGCGCGCGATCCACTCGGGCAGCTGCTCGCGCGTCAGTTCCACCGCGACGACGACGAGGCCGTGGCGCTCGAACTCGTTGACCCACGCCGACTTCCACGATTTCGGCTCGAGCTCGCCGGTGACGAGCAGCAGCGTGTCCTGCGGCGGCTCGGCCGCGAGCTTTGCGAGGTGCTTGCCGGCCGCCGCATCGGGTGCACTGCGGAACTTGAGTTCGATCAGCCGCAGGTTCGCGAACAGCGACATGCTCGCGGCGTCCATCATCAGCGCATCCCAGTCGAAGCCCCTTTCGACGAAGTGGACCTCGCGCTCGCCATACCCTGCCTCGCGCGCTTTGGCACGCAGCAACGTGCAGGCTTCGTCGATCAGCAGTTGTTCCACACCGGTCACGAGGCACGCTCGTGGCAGCGCGCCCTTGGCGAGCACTGCCGCGAGGGAGTCCGGCGTCGTCCTCACCGGGTGCGGTGACCTTCGTGGCGATCCCGCGGGGCGCGGGCGGCTCTGGGCTGGGTCGGCATGTGGCTCGGATTATGCCCACTCGACCCGCGGCGCACCACCGGCCGCTACAATCGCGCCATGGCCACCCCACGCAACAACAAAACCGCGCCTTCGCGGCCCGCGACCCGTCGCGGGCTTTACCCCGAAATCGAGCCGTACCGCAGCGGCCGGCTGCGTGTTTCCCCGGTCCACGAAATCTACTGGGAGGAGAGCGGCAACCCGAAAGGCAAGCCCGCCCTCTTCGTGCACGGCGGCCCGGGTGCCGGCGCCGACGTGCGTTCGCGCCGGTTCTTCGACCCGCGCCGTTACCGGATCGTCCTGTTCGACCAGCGCGGCTGCGGCCGCAGCCGCCCGCACGCGAGCCTCGAGGACAACACGACCTGGCACCTGGTCGCCGACATCGAGGCGCTGCGCAAGCACCTGGGCATCGAGCGCTGGCTCGTGTTCG
>JAJTCR010000190.1 GCA_021325695.1 Steroidobacteraceae bacterium
TTGACCTCGGTCTGCTGCCGCGACGACAGCTCGATCTTCGCCTTCTCGGACGCTTCCTTGAGGCGCTGCATCGCGAGCGGGTCGCGACGCACATCGACGCCCGACTCCTTCTGGAACTCCGCCGCGACGTAGTCGATCACGCGCTTGTCGAAGTCCTCGCCGCCGAGGAACGTGTCGCCGTTGGTCGCGAGCACCTCGAACTGGCGCTCGCCGTCGACGTCGGCGAACTCGATGATCGAGATGTCGAACGTGCCGCCGCCGAGGTCGTACACGGCGATCTTGCGGTCGCCGCCGGACTTGTCGAGGCCGTAGGCGAGCGCGGCCGCGGTCGGCTCGTTGATGATGCGCTTGACCGTGAGTCCGGCGATCTGGCCGGCGTCCTTGGTCGCCTGCCGCTGCGAGTCGTTGAAGTAGGCCGGCACCGTGATCACGGCCTCGGTGACCGGCTCGCCGAGGAAGTCCTCGGCCGTCTTCTTCATCTTCATGAGCACGCGCGCCGAGATCTCCGGCGGCGCCATCTTCTTGCCGTGGACCTCGACCCAGGCGTCGCCGTTGTCCGCCTTGACGATCTTGTACGGCACCATGTCGACGTCCTTCTGCACGACCTTGTCGTCGTGACGGCGACCGATCAGGCGCTTGATCGCGTACAGGGTGTTGTGCGGGTTGGTGACGGCCTGGCGCTTGGCCGACTGGCCGACCAGGACCTCGTCGTCCTTGGTGAACGCGACGATCGACGGCGTCGTGCGGTCGCCCTCGCTGTTCTCGATCACGCGCGGCTTGCCGCCTTCCATGATCGCGACGCAGGAGTTCGTCGTGCCGAGGTCGATGCCGATGACTTTTGCCATGTGAAGGAACTCCGAAAGAAGACTCAGAAAATCTCGTGCCGGTTACGTAAGGTCGCGAACCCGCATTTCAAGGCGCGCCAGCTAGTTAGCGGTCTCCGGTGGCCGGGCGATCACGACCCGCGCGGCCCGCAGCAGCCGCCCGTTCAGCGTGAAGCCCTTCTGGACCACGGCCATGACGGAGCCGGCCGCGTGCTCCGCGCTTGGCTGGGTGGTGATCGCCTCGTGGAATTCGGGGTTGAAGGCCTGGCCGAGCGGGTCGATCGCCACGATCCCCGCCTTCTCGAAGGCCTTGTCGACCAGCCGCAGCGTAGCGCGCATGCCCTCGACGAAACTGGTGGCCTCCGGTGCGGCGCCGGCCGAGCCGATCCCGAGCTCCAGCGTGTCGCGGACTTCGATCAGGTCCAGCGCAAACCGCTCGATCGCGAACCGATGGGCCGCTTCGACGTCGCGCTGGGCGCGTTTGCGGACGTTTTCCATCTCGGCGTAGGCCCGCAGCTGGGCGTCCCGAGCCTCCGTCAACTGGACCTGCGCCGCAGCCAGCTCGGCCGCGAGGCGCTCGGCGTCGGTCCGGGAATCCTCGGCGGGGGTGCCGTTGGCGGTCGGGATCGCGGGATCCTGGTCGGGATTGATGCTCATGTCACCTGCCTGCAAACCAAACGGGGGCCGCCCGCCGGAGCGGGAGGCCTGGACACACTCCTGCCGCTTTGTAGGGACTAGCGCCGGGAATTCAAGGCGGAGCCCAGCAATCGGGCCGTCAGGTCCACGATCGGGATGACCCGGTCGTAGGCCATGCGCGTCGGGCCGATGACCCCGAGCACGCCGACCGTCTCGTTGTCGAGCGCATAGGGCGCCGTCACCAGGCTGATGTCGTCGAGGATCTGGTAGCCCGACTCCTGGCCGATGAAGATCTGGACGCCGTCGGCCCGGAGGCTCTGGTCCAGCAGGTGCAGGATGTCGCGCTTGGCGGTGAACGCGTCGAACAGGCGCCTGAGCTTCTCGACGCTCGACAGCTCGGCAAATTCCATGAGGTTCGTTTCGCCCGCGATGACATATTCGGGTTCGCCGTGCCGCGACCCCTCCCCCACGACCTGCTGCGCGACCCGGATCGCGTCCCGCATGAGCTGGTTCAGCGTCTCGCCGGTCTGGGTGAGCTCGGACACGATGTCGGTGCGGACCTGGTTGAGCTCCTTGCCGGCAAACTGCTGGTTGAGGAAGTTGGCCGCCCGGCGCAGCTCCTCCGCGGTGTAGTAGCGCTCGAGGTGGACGATGCGGTTCTGGACGTCCCGGCCGTTGACGACCATCACGGCGAGGACGCGGTTCTCGGACAGCGGCAGGAACTCGATCTGGCTCAGCGCCTGGTGCGGCTGGCGCGGGATGGTCACGACACCCGCGAGGTGCGTGATCGACGAGAGCACCTGCGAGGCCACCGCCACGAGCGCCTTCGGGTCGCGGTCCTCGGCGACTTCGAGGCGATGCTGCAGTTCGGCGATCACGTTCTCGACGCTCGCCATCTGCTTCTGCCGCAGCAGCGTGTCGACGAAGAACCGGTAGCCCTTGTCCGTCGGCACTCGGCCCGCCGAGGTGTGCGGCGAGCTGACGAAGCCGTATTCCTCGAGGTCGGCCATCACGTTGCGCACGGTGGCGGAGCTGAGATTGAGGCCCGAGTCGCGCGAGAGGCTGCGCGAGCCGACCGGCTGGCCTTCGCGGATGTAGCTCTCGACCAGCACCCGCAACAGGTGTCGGGCGCGTTCGTTGAGTTGCTCTTCGGGTCCGTCGCTCATGACCTCGTCAAACTAGCCGTGGCCGTTCCGGCAAGTCAAGCAAGCATGTGCCGCAAGTGCCGCGGGAATCGCGCTGGCCCGGCCGAGCGCGCGCGTGCTAAAAGGCAGCCACTTTATGGAACGACACGCCACCGACCGCACCTGCGTCGCCCTGGCCGGCCGTGCGGGCGATCCGCGCGTCGGCGAGGCCATGCGCGTGCTGGCCCGACACCTGCTCGCGCAGGGCTACGGGGTCAAGGTGGCAGCGGACGAGCCGCTGGTGCTGCACGGCGAGGGCGCGCGCACCGTGCTCGAGCCCGACCCCAAGATGGACGTGAACCTGGTCGTCGCGGTCGGCGGCGACGGGACGATGCTGCATGCGGCGCGCATGGCGGCGCTCGCCGACGTGCCGGTGCTCGGCGTCAACCGCGGGCGGCTCGGTTTCCTGGCCGACGTTGGGCCCGACAAGATGATCGAGAGTGTCGAGGACGCCCTCGCCGGTCGCTGCCTCGCCGAACGACGCATGCTGCTCGCCGCCCACCTGCTGGCCGACGGCCGCTCGGTCGACGCGCTCGGGCTCAACGACGTGGTCGTCACCAAGCGCGAGACCGGCCGCACCGTCGACGTGCGCACCTGGGTGAACGGCATCTACGTCAACACGCACGGCGGCGACGGCTTCATCGTCGCGACGCCGACGGGGTCCACGGCCTATGCGCTCTCCTGTGGCGGACCCATCGTGCACCCGAGCCTCGATGCGATCGTGCTGGTGCCGGTGTCGCCGCACACCCTGTCCGATCGGCCGATCGTCGTGCCCGCCGGCAGCGTGATCGAGATCGAGCTGAGCGACCGGTTCGACACGCGCGCCCAGGTCGCCTGCGACGGCAACGTGCTGTGCGACCTCGAACCGGGCGTACGCCTGCGCATCGAGCGCGCCCAGGTGAGCGCGACGCTGCTGCACCCGCCCGGGCACGACTACTACCGCATCCTGCGCTCCAAGCTGCACTGGGGCCGCGGCACGCGCGAGGGCCAGCCGCCCGGGGCCTGATCCGGGCTCGTCATGCTCACGCACCTGCAGATCCGCGACTTCGCCATCGTCGAGGCCGTCGAACTCGAGTTCGGCCGTGGCTTCACCGTGCTCACGGGCGAGACGGGCGCCGGCAAGTCGATCCTCGTCGACGCGCTGATGCTGGCCGTGGGCGGCCGCGCGGACACCGGCGCAGTGCGCCACGGCGCCGAACGCGCCGAAGTGACCGTCACGTTCGCGGTCGAACACAACGCGCACGCGCGCGAATGGCTCGAGCAGCAGTCGATCGAGCACGACGGCGAGTGCCAGCTGCGCCGCGTCGTGGCGGCCGACGGGCGCGGCCGTGCGTACCTCAACGGCCAGGTCGTGCCGGTGCAGTCGCTGCGCGCGCTCGGGGAACTGCTCGTCGACGTGCACGGCCAGCTCGAGTTCCAGTCGCTGGCACGACGTGGCTACCAGCGCGAAACCCTCGACGGCAGCGGCCGGCTCGAAGCCGAGCTGGTTGCCGTGCAGGCCGCGCACGCCGAGTGGCACGCGCTCGAGCAGCGTCGCGCTTCGTTCGAACAAAGCCTGCGCGACCGCGAGGCCCGGCTCGACCTGTTGCGGCACTATGTCGCGGAACTCGGCGCGCTCGACCCGCAGACCGGCGAAGCGGAGGCCCTCGCCGACGAGCGCAAGCGCGTCGCGAGTCTGGGACGCCTGGCGCAAGGCACGGCGCAGGTCGAGACGCTGCTCGCCGGCGACGACGGCGGGGTCACCGCGGCGCTCGCTCGCTCGCAGTCGGTGCTGCGCACGCTCCTTCCGCTCGACGGCGCGCTCGGACCCGCGGCGACGCAGCTCGAGGAAGCCTCGATCGCCGCGCGCGAGGCGCTCTCGTCTCTCCGACGCTACGTCGACGCGCTCGAGGCCGACCCCGTGCGCCAGGAATGGGTCGA
>JAJTCR010000191.1 GCA_021325695.1 Steroidobacteraceae bacterium
CCACGCGCTCGCGGATCGTCTCGCGCAACTCGTGCACCGAGAGCCGCGACGTGTCGACGGTGAGGTCCGCGGCGTTCGCGAGCGGCGCGAGCAGTCGCTCCTCCTGCTCGAGGGCTTCGAGCAGGCCCATGCCCTCGCGGCTCAACGGGTGGCGTCGTCGAGTCTCGCTGAAGCGCTTGAGCAGCACTTGCTTCTCGGCGCGCAGGAACACGATTTCGCAGCCGATGCCGCTCTTGCGCAGCGTGTCCACCAGCCCCGGGACTTCGGCGAGGTCCTCGGGACGGTTGCGCACGTCGAGCCCGACGGCGGTCTGCCGGTACGACGTCTCGCTGGTCCGGACCGTGTAGGCGATGAACCCGGGCAGCAGGCCTGCGGGGATGTTGTCGACGCAGTAGAAATCGAGGTCTTCCAGCATGTCGAGCGCGACGCTCTTGCCGGAGCCGGACAGGCCGCTGACCACGATCAGGCGCATCGAAGGACTGCTCGAATCCCTTTGGTTCTTATGCCGGGCCGGGGCGCCGGGGCACAAGGATAGGCCCCGGCTCCCGCGGAATCACGTGGGATTGATTGATTGATCGATCGATCGATCGCCCCGTCGGGCGGTCGTCAGGGCGACAGTTCGGCTCCGTGACGGTGCCGGGCCGCCTGCGGATCGCGAATCTTCTCCTTGTGCCGTCGGACCTGCTCGTCGAGCTTGTCCGCCAGCAGGTCGATGGCGGCGTACATGTCCTCGTGGACGGCCGCCGCATGGATGCTCGTGCCGGCCAGCCGCACGGTCGATTCGGCCTGGTGGCGCAGTTTCTCCACCGTCAGGGTGCATTGGACGTCGATGACGCGATCGTAGTGACGCAGGACCCGCGCCAGTTTCTTTTCGACATAGGTGCGCAGGGCGGGGGTCACATCGACGTGATGACCACTGAGGTTGACTTGCATCGTCTTGTCCTCCTGTGTGAACTCGTGCTTGCTCTGTGCTCTCTGGCTTCGCTCTTTATCTGGTTCGATGGGCGGAGCGCGGAGGGGTTCCCTCGCGGACCGCCCTGCTAGGACGTCGCGCGCGCCGACACCTGCCTCCGTTCGCTGGACGAAGCGAGCCCCAGCGCCTCGCGGTACTTCGCGACGGTGCGCCGCGCCACCTTGACGCCTTCACCGGCCAGGATCGACGCGAGTTGGGCGTCGCTCAAGGGCTTTTCGACGGACTCGTCGCCGATCAGCTTGCGGATCCGCGCCCGGATCGCGACCGACGAGACGTCCTCGCCGTCGGTGCCCGACACGTGGCTCGAGAAGAAATACCGGAACTCGAAGATGCCGCGCGGCGTGTGCATGTACTTGCCGGTCGTCACGCGCGAAATCGTCGATTCGTGCATGCCGACGGCGTCGGCGACGTCGCGCAGGATCATCGGCTGCATCGCTTCGTCACCGCGCTCGAGGAACGCGGATTGCCGTTGGACGATCGAGCGGGCGACCTTGAGCAGGGTCTCGTTGCGGATCTCGAGGCTGCGGATCAACCAGCGGGCCTCCTGCAATTGGGCCCGCAGCGAGGCGTAGTCCGCCGAGCGGGCCACCAGGCCGGCGTATCCCTGGTTGACCCTGAGACGCGGGACCGATCCGGCGTTGAGTTCGACGCTCCAGCCCTGGTCGGTGCGGCGCACGAACACGTCGGGCACGACGTACTCTGGCTGCGCGCCCTCGAACGCCGACCCGGGCCGGGGGTGGCACCCGCGCACCAGGGCCAGCGCGGCCAGCAGCGCGTCCTCGTCGACGCCAAGCGCGCGACGCAGCGCACCGAGGTCCTTGTCGGCCACGGCCTGCAGGTGGTCGCGCGCAATGGCGAGCGCGAGGTTGCGACCGGCAGTCTCGGCGGCGAGCTGCGACAGCTGGAGCACCAGGCATTCGCTGAGCGTGCGGGCGCCGACCCCGGCCGGGTCCAGCGTCTGCACGAACGCAAGCACGTCCTCGACGTCCCGGTCGGAGACGGGCAGGTCGATGCTGAGACTGCGCGCGATCTCGGCGCAGGACTCGGTCAGGTAACCGTCGTCGTTCAGCGCGTCGACGATCGCCTCGCCGATCCAGAGCTGGCGCGGGTCGAGCTTGCTCACTTCGAGCTGCCAGATCAGGTGCTGGTGCAGGTCGTTGCCGCGCTCGTCGGTGAACTCGAGCGGCCGGTCGTCGTCGTCCGAACGTGCGCCGTCGCCGGACGGCGTCGAGGACTCGGCCCACGGGTCCTCCATCTCGACGACCACTTCGTCGGCCGCCGCCTCGTCCGGATCGCCGCCGGTTTCCGCGTCACCCGGCTCCGCATCGGGCTCGCCGGCCGGAGCCGTCGGGTCGAGCGAGGCGAGGTCGATCGTCTCGTCCTCCTCCTGCTCGAGCATCACGTTGGTCTCGAGCGCCTCCAGCACCTGGGCCTGCAGTTCGAGCACGGGCAACTGCAGCAGCTTGATGGCCTGCTGCAACTGCGGGGTCATCGTCAGCTGCTGACCGAGCTTGAGTTGCAGGGCCGGCTTGAGCATGGGCAGGGCGGTCGTCCGTGGGCGGGGGCCCGCTCGGATCAGAGGCGGAAATCCTGACCCAAGTAGACCTCACGTACCTGAGGATTGGCAAGAATCTCTTCGGCCGAGCCCGATGCGATCACACTTCCGGCGCTGACGATGTAGGCGCGCCCGCAAATGCCGAGTGTTTCACGCACGTTGTGGTCGGTAATCAGTACGCCGATGTTGCGCGCCGACAGGTGGCGGATGATGCGCTGGATGTCGATCACCGAGATCGGGTCGACGCCCGCGAACGGCTCGTCGAGCAGGATGAAGCGTGGTTCGGCCGCCAGTGCGCGGGCGATTTCGACACGCCGCCGTTCGCCACCCGAGAGACTCATGCCGCTCGAGCCCCGGATGTGTCCGATGTGCAACTCCTCGAGCAGCGCCTCGAGCGCCGCGTTGCGCGCCGCGTCGTCTTCGAGGTCGTCGCGTGTCTCGAGGATCGCGAGGATGTTGTCTTCGACCGACAACTTGCGGAACACCGACGCTTCCTGCGGCAGGTAGCCGACACCGAGCTGCGCGCGACGGTACATCGGCAACCGTGTCAGTTCCCGGTCGTCGAGGTGGATGCGGCCCTCGTCGCACGGCACGAGCCCCGAGATCATGTAGAAGGCGGTCGTCTTGCCCGCTCCGTTCGGCCCGAGCAGGCCGACGACCTCGCCCGAAGCGACCTCGAGCGAAAGGTTCTTGACCACCTGCCGGGAGCGATAGCTCTTGCCGAGCGCCTCCGCACGCAGGCGGCTCATGTGCCCTGGCCCTGCTCGGCGCCCGCGGCCGGCTTTTTCGGAGGGGTGATCGTGATGCGCACGCCGCCGGGGTCCGTCTCGTTCGGGTTCGCCTGCACGCGCTCGCGGCCGATGTCGTAGATCAGCGTGTTGCCACGGATCTCGTTCTGGCCGTCGGACAGCCAGGCGTCCCCGCTCAACTGCACGGAGCTCTCGCGAACGTTGTACTCGATCGACGACGCGCGTCCGCGCGCCACCTGGCCGTTCTCCCGCAGGCGCTGCTCGAAGCGGGCGGGCGTGCCCTTGATCGACGCGCGCACGATCGCATTGTCGCGGAACTGGACGCGGGCCTCGCTCGACTGCAGGTTGCCACCCGGCACGCTGATCTGCACGTCGCCTTGCAGGCGCCATTCGGAATTGTCGAACTCGAGGCCGGTCGCGCTCGCCTGCCCCGCAGTGACGACCAGCCCGCCTTGCGTGATGCGGACGCGCCGGAACGTCAGCGAGTTGTTCTTGTAGTCGAAATCGGAAGAGGCGGCCTCGAGGTTGATCGGCATCTCCGAATTGCCGGGCGGCAAGCCGGTCGGAGACGCCGACGGGGTCGCTGCGCTGCGCGGAGTCTCCTGGGCCTGGACGAGTGCCGGCGCACACGCGCACGCGAGCGCGGCGGCGAGCCAGGCGCGGGCGCGCCGCGACGCGTCAGGGAGAGAACTTGCCATTGACGTTGGATTCTAATCGCAGGGTGCCGTCGTTCAATGCGACGCGCAGGCCGCGCCCCTCGAGCTGGTGCGTGCCGAACTGGATCGCGACCGGCGAGGCGGTCTGCACGACGCCGGCCTTCGTGTCGTAATCGAGCACGTCGGTGGCGATGATCGCGCGGCCGCCCGCCGGCTCCGGCGAGCCGGCCACGCGGACGTTGCCGGCGAGCTGCATCGACGTCTGGTTGCTCGCCAGGCGGCCCCGATCCGCCGTCACGTGCCACGCGCCGTCGCGTTTGGTCGTGTAGTCGAGCTCGAGATGGTTGAGCTGCACGCTGTCGTCGACGAGCTGCTGCTCGATCGAGCGGGCGCGGACCACGACCCGCGGCCTGCCGTCCACACCGAGCTCGATGAGCCGCGCGTCGGTCAGGTAGTAGCCACGCTCCTCGGGCGCGACCTCGGTCTCGGTGCCGTCGTCGCGGCCCGCGAACAGTCCGAACAGCAATGCGGCGCCTGCCATCAGCGCGGCGAACGCGACGACGCGCTGCGTCAGGAGCCGCGCGCGGCCAGCAGCAGATCGCATACGTCCCTCACGGCACCGTGCCCGCC
>JAJTCR010000192.1 GCA_021325695.1 Steroidobacteraceae bacterium
AGCACGCGAGGAAATCGGGCTCGAAGCTCGCTACGTGTCGCTCGCGGGGTACCTGAGGGACCACGTGGTGATCTCGGGGTTCCGCGTCACGCCGGTGGTCGCGTTCGTGCAGCCGGGGTTCGTGCTCAAGCTCGACACGACCGAGGTTGAGGACGCATTCGAGGTGCCGCTCGAATACGCGCTCGACCCGGCGAACCAGGTGCCGCGCGAACGGCACTTCGCCGGACACGCGATCGTGACGCACGACATCCGGTACCAGGATCGCCAGATCTGGGGCGCGACGGCCACGATGCTGCTGACGTTGTCACGGCTGCTGCGCACGGGCCGGCCATGAGGAACCTCGAGCGGTTGTTGCGGATCATGGAACGGTTGCGCGATCGCGAGCGTGGGTGTCCCTGGGACCGTGAGCAGGACTGGGCGTCGATTGCGCCGCACACGATCGAGGAAGCGTACGAACTCGCCGATGCGATCGCGCGCGCCGACGTCGATGCGGTCCGCGACGAACTCGGCGACGTGCTGTTCCAGGTCGTCTTCCAGGCGCGAATCGCGCAGGAACGCGGCCTGTTCGACTTCGAGGCCGTGGCTGCGACGATCGCCGACAAGCTCGAGCGGCGGCATCCGCACGTTTTCGGCGACGCGCGGATCGAAAGTGCGGAGGCGCAGACCCAGGCCTGGGAACGGCACAAGCGCGCGGAGCGTGAGGCGCGCGGGCAGGGGACCGGGGCGCTCGACGGCGTCACGCTCGGACTCCCCGCGCTCACGCGCGCGTCGAAGCTAGGGTCACGGGCCGCGAAGGTCGGCTTCGACTGGCCGGATGTCCACGGGGTGCTCGAGAAGGTCCAGGAAGAAGTGTCGGAGCTGCAGCACGAACTCGCGGGGTCGCGACCCGACCGCGTGGGGGAGGAACTCGGCGACCTGCTGTTTGCGCTGGTGCAGGCCTCGCGCCACCTTGGGTTGGACCCGGAGGCGGCCTTGCGCGAGGCGAACTCGAAGTTCGAACGGCGCTTCCGCCACGTGGAAGCGCTGCTCGCACGCGAAAACCTCACGCCCGGTGAAGTCGACATGGAACGGCTCGAAGCGCTCTGGGGTGTCGCCAAGCGCGAGCTGGGCTGAGACGGTGCGCGAGATTCCCGAGAACGTCGCCGCGCGGCTCGCGGCGCTGCGCGAGACGATTCCGCGATGCGCCTTGCGCGACCAGCGCCGGCTGCAGTCGGCGTTCGACCGGCTCGCGCGGCGTCCAGCCAAAGTCGACGCACGGGAGCTCGCCCGGCTGGAAATCCAGGTGCAGGGCGCGGCGGCGCTGGTCGAGGCACGACGGGCGTCGCTGCCATCGATCCGCTACGACGAGACGCTGCCGGTGCAGGCGCGTCGCGAGGACATCGCGCGCGCCATCCGCGACCACCCGGTCGTGATCGTCAGCGGAGCGACCGGCAGCGGCAAGAGCACGCAACTGCCGAAGATCTGCCTAGAGCTCGGCCGCGGCATCACGGGCATGATCGGCCACACCCAACCGCGTCGCATCGCCGCGCAGGCGCTCGCGAACCGCATCAGCGCGGAGCTCGGCACGTCGACCGGCGATCTCGTCGGGTATCAGGTGCGTTTCGTCGACCGCACGAGTCCGCGCACATTGGTCAAGTTGATGACCGACGGTCTCCTGCTGCGGGAACTCGAGGGCGACCCGCTGCTGTTGCGCTACGACACGCTGATTCTCGACGAGGCGCACGAGCGCAATCTCAACGTCGATTTCCTGCTGGGCGTCTGCAAGCGGCTGCTGCCGCGACGGCCCGACCTTCGGCTGATCGTGACCTCGGCCACGATCGAGACGCAGCGCTTCGCCGACTACTTCGACGGGGCGCCGGTGATCGACGTGGAGGGCCGCACGTTCCCGGTCGAAGTCCGTTACCGGCCGCTCGCGGAGGAAGACGAGACAGCCCCCCCGTTGCCGGAGGCGATCCGCGACGCGCTGCAGGACCTCGAGCGCGACTCGCGCGGCATCCGTGGCGATGCGCTGGTGTTCCTGCCGGGCGAGAAGCAGATCCTCGAGGCGCGCGACGTGCTCGTGCGCAGTCGCGTGGACTGGGACGTGCTGCCGTTGTACGGCCGGCTCGCGGGGCCCGACCAGGATCGCGTATTCGCGGGCCACGAGCGTCGTCGCGTCGTGCTCGCAACCAACGTCGCCGAGACGTCGCTGACGATCCCGGGCGTGCGGTTCGTGATCGACGCGGGACTGGCCCGCGTCAGCCGGTACAGCGCGCGTGCGAAGTTCCAGCGGCTGCCGATCGAGCCCGTGAGCCAGGCGAGCGCCGACCAGCGATGCGGGCGCTGCGGGCGCGAAGGCGAGGGCATCTGTGTCCGGCTGTATTCCGAGGAGGACTACCTTGCGCGGCCACGCTACACCGAGCCCGAGATCCTCCGCACGAACCTCGCGAGCCTCGTGCTGCAGATGGCGTCGCTGTCGCTCGGCGGGCCCGAGGAGTTTCCGTTCCTCGACGCACCCGACGACCGGCTCCTCAACGACGGATATCGCCTGCTGCTGGAACTGGGCGCCGTCGACGGCGATCGGAGAATCACGCGCCTCGGCCGGCAGATGGCCGCGCTGCCGGTGGACCCGCGCCTGGCGCGCATCCTGGTCGAGGCAGGACGCACGGGCTGCCTGGAGGAGTGCCTGACGCTTGTCGCGTTCCTGAGTATCCAGGATCCGCGCGAGCGTCCCTCCGACAAGACCGAGGCTGCCGCCGAGAAACACGCGCAGTTCGCCGACGAGCGGTCCGATTTCGTCGGCGTGCTCAACCTCTGGTCGGCCTCGCGCGAGCCCGCGGCCGGGGGGAATCGCGCCTTGCGGCACTGGTGTCGTGAGAACTTTCTCTCGTTCGTGCGCGTGCGCGAGTGGGCTGACCTGCGCAGCCAGCTGCAGGACATCACGCAAGGACTTCGCAACCCCCCGGCAGCCGACCCGGCAGGTCGCACCGTGAGCACGGCCGTGCTGCACCAGACGTTGCTCACGGGCTTCCTCGGCGGCATCGGCGTGCTGGACGAGCAGCGCACGTACCTCGGTGCGCGCGACGCGCGGTTCGTGATCGCGCCGGGCACTCCGGTGCAGAAGCGGTCGCCGCACTGGATCGTCGCCGCGAGCCTGGTGGAGACCCACCGGCTGTACGCACGCATGGTCGCGCAGGTGCAGCCGTCGTGGATCGAGTCGGCCGGCGCACACCTCGTGCGGCGCACCTACGGCGATGCCGAATGGGACCCGGCCCGCGGCATGGCGTTTGCGCGCGAGACCGTGTCTTTGTATGGCCGCGTCCTGAGCAGTGGCCGCAAGGTCGGCTTTGCGACCGTCGATGCAGCCGCGGCCCGCAGGATGTTCGTCGAGGAAGCGCTCGTGCGACGTCAATCGGCGTTGCGGTTCGCGTTCCTCGATCGCAACGAGGCGACGCGCGCTCGACTCGAGTCGATCGAGGCGCGCCTGCGTCGTCGCGACCTGCTGGCCGGTGACGAGGCGCTCGTCGGATTTTACCTGGAACGCATTCCGCCGCAGGTGGTGTCGACCCGTGCCTTCGAACGCTGGTGGCGAGGCGAGGAGCGATCGCGTCCCCACCTGCTCGACGCGCCCGAGGAGGTCCACCTCGCCCAACCGCTGCCGTCGTTGCGGCGTGAAGATTATCCGTCGACGCTCGACGTCCACGGCAACGCGGTGCCGATCAGCTACCGGTACGACTCGACTGCCGCCGACGATGGCGCGACGATCGAGGTGCCGTTGCCCTTGTTGCGTGCACTCGACGAGCAGCGACTCGAGTGGCTGATCCCCGGCTGGCTGCGGGAGAAGGTCATCGCACTGCTGCGCGGTCTGCCGAAGGAGGTACGTCGCGAGATCGTGCCGATTCCCGACGCTGCCGACCGGCTGCTCGGCCAGCTGCCGCCGTTCGGCGAGAGCTCGCTGCTGCAGGCAGTCGCGACCTTCGCGACGCAGGGAGCGGGCATCGTCGTCGACGAGGCACAAGTCGAAGCGGTGCCGTTGCCGCCGTGGCTGCGGTTCAACCTGCGCGTCGTCGACTCCGGCGGCCACACGCTGCGCGAGAGCCGCGACTTGCAGGCCCTGCGCGAGGAATTCCGGATCCGTGTTGGCGCCGCCCCGGTGGGAGAGCCCACGCACGAGTGGGAACGCAGTGGCGTGCGGAGCTGGAATTTCGGCGACGTGCCCGAGGAGGTCACGGTGCGCAACGCGGGCCTCCGCCTGCGGGCCTACCCCGGCGTGCAGGACGAGGGCACGAGCGTGCGGCTGCACCTGTACACGAGCGCCATGGCGGCCGAACGCGCCACGCGTGCCGGACTCGTGCGTCTGGCGGCGCTCGCCGTGCCGCAGCAGCACGAACTGGTGCGCCGGCAACTTGCGACCGACCGCGAGTTCACGCTGCTCGTCGCGGCCTCGGGCTTCGGTAAGGACCTGCTCGGGGAGATCGCGGACCGCGCCGTCGACGACGCCATCCTGCGACTCGCGCTGCCCCGAAGGACCGATGGAGACGACGTGGATCGCAGTTCGCCGCTGCCACGCACCAGGAC
>JAJTCR010000193.1 GCA_021325695.1 Steroidobacteraceae bacterium
CGCAACGAAAGGCTTGCCGCCGGCATGGCCCAGCATGTTTTCGCGGTGGATCGCCTGCGCCGCCAGTTCCTTGCCGGTGCCGGTTTCGCCCTCGATCAGCACCGTCGCCGAGGTCGGCGCCACGCGCTCGACGATCGAGCGCACCCGGCACATCGGCGGGCTGTCGCCGATCAGGTGCGTGCGCGCCGTCGCCACGGGTGCGGCCTGGCGACGGGCCGGCGCAGGACGGGCTCCTGCCGGTGCCGGCCGGACCACGGTCAGCAGGCCGAGCAGCGCCTTCGCCTCGAGCGGCGGATGCAGCACGGTGCTCACCCCGGCGCGCCGACAGGCGGCCGCGATCGCCGCGTCGTCGCGCGCCACGACGTACACGCCGGGCGTGTCGACCTGGCGCCAAAGGCCCTCGATCCACGTGAGGGCGGGGTCCGTCGCCGAATCGACGTCGACCACGACGCAGTCGAAGTGACACCGCGGCAGCAGCCGCTCCGCGTCGGCGCACGTCTCGGCGAACTCGGCGACGGCGTGATGGTGGTGCAGCGAGCGGCGCAGTGGGTCGTTGCCCCGCGACGACCGACCCACGAACAACACTGAGCGACCAGCAAGCATCGGTCGAGCCTAAGCGGTGCGACAGAATGACGCAATACGCATCGACACCGCGTCAATTTGTCCATTCCGCGAGCGCGCTCTTGGAGCACGCACGCCTTTTTCGGCGACAACCTGCGCGACGCGGGAGAGAATGCCGGGATGCCGCCAGCAATCGATACTGCCGCCGTGCGGCCGACCGACATCACCGGCCTGGTGCTGGCCGGTGGCCTCGGTCGACGCATGGGCGGCGTCGACAAGGGGCTCGTGCCGCTCGCCGGTCGACCGATGATCGAGCACGTGCTGGACGCGCTGCGGCCGCAGGTGCGGTCGGTCTGGATCAACGCGAACCGCAACCAGGAACGCTATCGCGCGTACGGTCACCCGGTGCTCGAAGACTCGATCGCCGGCTACCTCGGGCCGCTCGCCGGTGTGCTGAGCGCGCTGCAACGCCTCGAGGGCGAATTCCTGCTGACGGTGCCCTGCGACGCGCCACTGCTCGCTTCGGACCTCGCGTCCCGCCTGCACGCCGCCTGTCTCGCACAGGACGCGGACCTGGCCGTCGCTTCGGACGGCGAGCGACAGCACCCGGTGTTCCTGCTCCTGCGCGCCGGTCTCGAGCCCTCTCTCGCGGCGTACCTGGCGGAGGGCGGCCGCAAGATCGACGCCTGGTTCGCCCGCGTGCGGGTGGTCGACGTGGCCTTCACCGACCGGCCGGACACGTTCGTCAACGTCAACGATCCCGACGAGCGCGAGCGGATCGAGGCGCGCCTGCTTTCCACGCGGCAATCCGGCTGAGTAGCATGGCCGCTTCGAACGCGGAGCCAACGATGGCGACGACCACGACCACCCGAAACCCCGACCCTCTGCCCGCCGGTGTCGACCCGTGTGACTTGCCTGCGCACGGGCACAAGGCCCTGCACCTGGCCGAGGCGCGCGAACGCATCGTGGCCGCAATCGTTCCGGTGGAAGGCCGCGAAACGGTCTCCCTGCGTTCGGCGCTCGGTCGCGTGCTCGCCGCCGACGTGCGTTCGACGGTGGACGTGCCCACGCATCGCAATTCGGCGATGGACGGTTACGCTCTGACCGGCGCAGACCTGCCTGCCTCCGGCACGGCAAGCTTCGAAATCGTCGGCACGTCCTGGGCGGGACGGCCGTACGAAGGGCGCGTCGATCGCGGCCAGTGCGTCCGGATCATGACGGGCGCCACCGTGCCCGAGCCGACCGACACCGTCGTCATGCAGGAGCACGTCCGCATGGTCGCGGGGAACGCCGTAATCGAGTCCGGTCATCGAATCGGTCAGAACGTGCGACCCGTCGGCGAAGACATTCGCCGCGGCGACGTCGCGCTCGGCGCCGGCACGGCCCTCACGCCCGCGCGGCTCGGCGTGCTCGCGTCCATCGGCATCGGCGCAGTCGAGGTGCGGCGTCGCCCGCGGGTCGCGGTCTTCTCGACCGGGGACGAACTCGCGTCGGCCGGTGAACCGCTCGCGCCGGGCCAGATCTACGACAGCAATCGCTATTCGCTCCACGGCATGCTGTTGCGGCTCGGGGCCGAGGTCCTCGACCTGGGTGTCATCCCCGACACCCGCGAGGACACGCTGCGCGCGTTCGAATCGGCGGCAACCCAGGTCGACATGATCATCACGTCCGGCGGCGTTTCGGTCGGCGAGGCCGATTACGTGACCGAGACGCTCGAGCGTCACGGCCGCATCGGGTTCTGGAAGGTGGCGATGAAGCCCGGCAAGCCGATCGCCTTCGGGCACTTCGGCCCGGCGTTGTTCTTCGGCCTGCCCGGCAATCCGGTGTCCGTGATGGTCACGTTCTATCACGTCGTGCGACCGGCGCTGCAGGCGCTGATGGGCGCGACCGAACCGGAGACACCGATTCTCCTGCGCGCGACCTGCGCCACGCGACTGCGCAAGAAACCCGGCCGCCAGGAGTTCCAGCGCGGCGTGTTCGAGCGTGACGCGACCGGAAAGTATGTCGTGCGCATCACCGGGCACCAGGGCGCGGGCGTGCTGCGCTCGATGAGCGAGGCGAATTGCTTCATCGTGCTGCCGCTCGAGCAGGGCGACGTCGAGCCCGGCACCGAGGTCGACGTGCAGCCTTTCGCGGGCCTGGTCTGACATCCACGAAACGGAGATCGAACGGCATGAGTTCCGAACACGGCGGCGGCCGGGCACGCGAGTTCCTCCCGGTGGCCATCGCAGTGCTGACCGTATCGGACTCCCGTGACGAGCAGAGCGACAAGTCCGGCCGGTTGCTGGTCGAGCGCCTGACGCGCGCGGGTCACCGGCTCGCGGAGAAGGCGATCGTGCCGGACGACGTCTACCAGATCCGCGCGATCGTCTCGCGCTGGATTGCCGATGCCGGCGTCAACGCCGTGATCACGACCGGAGGCACGGGTGTCACGGGTCGCGACGGGACGCCCGAGGCCGTGCGCCCGCTGCTCGACAAGGTGCTCGACGGTTTCGGCGAAATGTTCCGCTCGATTTCCTACGCGGACATCAAGACGTCGACGCTGCAGTCGCGCGCGCTCGCGGGCGTCGCCAACGCGACCTACGTGTTCTGCGTGCCGGGCTCGTCCGGCGCCTGTGCGACGGCCTGGGACACGCTGATCGAGGCGCAGCTCGACCTGCGTACGCGCCCGTGCAACCTGGTCGAGCTGATGCCACGCCTGCTGGAGAAGTGACCGACGTGACCGCGGCCGGCGACGGCGTGCTGTTCGTCGGCACGGACAAGGGCCTGTTCCGGTTGTCGGCACGCGACCTCGCGTCGCAGCCCGCGGGACCGTACCTCGCCGGCCACCGCGTGCTCCACGTCGTGGCGAGGCCCGGGCGACCCCGCGAACTCTACGCAGCCGTCGATCATCCGGTCTGGGGTTCGCACATCCACGTCAGCACCGACGGCGGCGAGCACTGGACCAGCCTGGCGGCGGTGCCTCACCACCCACCGGGACGCCACGCCAGCACCGTCGACTCGATCTGGCACTTGGCGTGGTCGGCGGACGGGCGCACGCTCTATGCCGGCATCGACCCAGCCGGTCTCTTCGTCAGCGACGACGAGGGCTCGAGCTGGCGGGACGTCATCGCACTCAACGAACACGAAACGCGCGCGGCCTGGGAACCGTCGCGCGGCCTGTTTGCGCTGCATTCGATCTGCGTGGACCGCGGCGACCCGGCGCACCTCGTCGTCGGCGTGTCGGCCGGCGGCGTGTACCGCAGCGTCGACGGCGGCGTGAAGTGGGACGCCGCCAACGTGGGCGTGCGCGCCGAACACCTGCCAGAGCGGTACCCACTCGCCGGCCACAACGTGCACCGCGTCGTGATGCACCCGCGGAACGGCCAGAGGCTCTACCGCCAGTGTTACAACGGCACGTATCGCAGCGACGACGGCGCGGCCACGTGGACCGAGATCACCGCGGGCCTGCCGAGCGATTTCGGTTATGCGATCGCCTGCGACCCCGCAAATCCCGACGTGGTGCTGCAGATCCCGGAGTCGAGTTCGCACATGCGCACGACCGTCGACGGACGGCTGCGCGTGTTCCGCAGCGACGACGCCGGACGGAGCTGGCGCTCTGCCTCGACCGGCCTGCCTCAGCAGCACGTGTACGTCACCGTCCTGCGCGACGCGATGGAAGCGGATCCGGCGATGCACGGACGCGTGGCCTTCGGGACCTCTTCCGGTCACGTCTTCCTGACACATGATCACGGCGAGCGCTGGACGCTGATCGCCGAGTACCTGCCGCGCGTGCTCTGCCTCCGCTTTTGCGACCAAGGCGGCGACCGTGGCTGACGCCGCATCGCTGCTCGACCTGCTCGAGGCTCGCACGGGCATCGTCTGCGCGGTCGGGGCGGGCGGCAAGAAAAGCCTGTTGGGACACCTCGCCACGACACACCCCGGGCGCGTGGCGATCACGGCGACGGCGTTCACGACGTACTTCCAGGAACGCCTCGGCTTCGCGGTC
>JAJTCR010000194.1 GCA_021325695.1 Steroidobacteraceae bacterium
CGCCAAGCACAAGAAGGCGGCGCGCGCGATCGGCGACGTGATCGGTAAATACCATCCGCACGGCGACTCGGCTTGTTACGAAGCCATGGTGCTGATGGCGCAGCCGTTCTCGTACCGCTACACGATCGTCGACGGACAGGGCAACTTCGGCTCGCCGGACGACCCGAAGTCGTTCGCGGCGATGCGCTACACCGAGTCGAAGCTCACGCGCTATGCCGAGGTGCTGCTGGCAGAGCTCGCGCAGGGCACGGTCGACTGGCAGCCCAATTTCGACGGCTCGCTCGAGGAGCCGACGCTGCTGCCGGCGCGGTTGCCGAACCTGCTGCTGAACGGCGCCACGGGCATCGCGGTGGGGATGGCCACCGACATCCCGCCGCACAACCTGCGCGAAGTAGCCGCGGCCTGCGTGCGCCTGCTCGAGGACCCGAAGGCGACGACGAAGCAGCTCTGTGAGCACGTGCTCGGGCCGGACCTGCCGACCGGCGCCGAGATCATCACGTCGCGCGAGGAGCTGCTGAAGATCTACGAGTCCGGCAACGGCAGCTTCCGCGCGCGCGCGCGCTTCGAAGTCGAGGATGGCGAGATCGTCGTCACCGAGCTGCCCTACCAGGTCTCGGGGTCGAAAGTGCTCGAGCAGATCGCGGCACAGATGCGCGCGAAGAAGCTGCCGATGATCGAGGACCTGCGTGACGAATCGGACCACGAGCACCCGACCCGGCTCGTGATCACGCCGCGCTCGAACCGCGTCGACACCGACCAGGTGATGGCGCACCTGTTCGCCACCACGGACCTCGAGCGCACCTACCGGGTAAACCTCAACGTGATCGCGCGCGACGGCCGTCCGCGCGTCATGGGCCTCCGGACGCTGCTCGAGGAATGGCTCTCGTTCCGCGTCGACACGGTCACGCGGCGGCTGCAGTACCGGCTCGAGAAGGTCAACGCGCGGCTGCACATCCTCGAAGGCCTGCTGGTCGCGTACCTGAACCTCGACGAGGTGATCCGGATCGTCCGCACCGAGGACGACCCGAAGGCCGCGTTGATCGCGCGCTTCCAGCTCTCCGAGGCGCAGGCCGAGGCGATCCTCGAGACCAAGCTGCGCCACCTCGCGCGGCTCGAGGAGATGAAGATCCGTGGCGAGCAGGCGGAACTCGCCAAGGAGCGCGAGCAGCTCGAGAAGCTGCTCGGCAGCAAGGCGAAGCTCAAGAAGCTCGTGCGCGACGAGATCGTCGCGGACGCCGAAAAGTATGGCGACGCGCGACGCAGCAAGCTGGTCGCGCGGGCCGCGGCGCAGGCCATCGACGAGACGGAACTCGTGGCGAGCGAGCCGGTGACCGTCGTGCTCTCTAAGAGCGGCTGGGTGCGGCAGGCCAAGGGCCACGAGATCGACCCGCGATCGCTTTCCTACAAGACCGGCGACCAGTTCCATGCCAGCGCGCGTGGCCGCACGACGCAGTTCGCGGTCTTCCTGGACAGCACCGGTCGCGCATACAGCCTGCTCGCGCACACGCTGCCCTCGGCACGTGGCCAGGGCGAGCCGCTCTCCGGGCGTCTCGACCCGCCGGACGGGGCCACGTTCCCCGGGGTCATGATCGGCGAGCCCGCCGACAAGTGGGTGCTCGCGAGCAGCGCGGGTTACGGCTTCGTCGCGAAGCTCGAGGACCTGTACAGCCGCAATCGCGCGGGCAAGGCCGTGCTCAACGTGCCCGACGGCTACGTCGCGATCGGCCCGGCCGCGCTTCCGGCCATGGCGGAATCCAAGGCCGTGCTGCTCGCGGCGCTCAACTCCGAGGGCCGCCTGCTCACGTTTCCAGTGCTCGACCTGCCCGAGATGCCGCGCGGCAAGGGCAACAAGATCTTCGGCGTCTCGCACAAGAAGTCGCTGGTCGAGCCGGAGACGCTGCTTGCGGTGGCGGCAGTCGCGCCAGGGCAGACCCTGCGGCTGCTCGCCGGCGAACGTCACATGGGGCTCACGTACAAGGAACTCGTCGACTATCGCGGCGAACGCGGCCAGCGCGGCGCCGTGCTGCCGCGCGGCTGGCGCAAGGCGGAGGCGTTGGAAGTTGAGGGAAGTGGCTAATGGCTAGTGGCTAGTGGCTAGTGGCTAGTGGGAGGCGGCTGCGCCGCGCGTCGACGTCGTCGGCCTCCTACTAACCACTAGACACCGGACGCCGGACACTTAGTCGGCTGACGCCCTTCAGCCGATCGTCACGGACTCCGGCGTGTCGACGAAATAGCCCTGGATGAACTCGATGCCGAGCTGCCAGAGCACGGCCATCGTGTTGGCGTCCTCCACGCGCTCGGCGATCGTCGTGACGTCGTGCTCGCGTGCGACGTCGACCAATGCCTTGACCTTCTCCTGCAGCGGCCGGTCGTTTGCAAGCCCCTGCATCAGCGCGCCGTCGATCTTGACGTAGTTGACCGGCAGCCGGTGCAGCAGCTGCGCGGCGTCGCCGTTCGAGGCGCCGAAGTGCTCGAGCGCGAACTCGAACCCCAGGGCGGACAGCAAGCCCTGCAGGGTCCGCGCCTCGTGCGGCTGAGCGTTGGCCATCTCTTCGGTGATCTGGAAGACGATGCGCTCGGACGATACGCCCGATGCCCGGAGCTGCTGCTGCAGCCAGGTGCCGAGCGTCTGGTCGTGCATCGAATCGCGTGACAATCGCACGAACACGCGATGCGGCTTCCTGGCGGCGCAGAAGGACATCGCGGCGCCGACGATCCAGCGGTCGATGTTCTTCATGAGGTCCGTGCGCTCGGCCGCGGCGAGAAACTCGGTCGGGAGCACCTCCTGGCCCGATTCGTCGAGCATGCGCACGAGCAGGTCGAAGGTCGGGCGATCGTCACCCACCAGGCTCGCGATCGGCTGCTGCACGAGCCGGAAGCGGTTGGCCATCAGCGCGGCCTTGATCTGGTTGGCCCACGTGCGGTCCGTCTCGCCGACCTCCGGTCTGGTCCCGGCCGGCGCACGGTGACTGCTGCGATTGCCGCCGGCCGCCGTGGCTGCGCGCTGCGCCGTGATCGCCGTGTCGAGCGGTGCCTGCAGCAGGTCGCCCTGGCCGTGCAGCGGCGCCGAGCCGACGCTGCAGCGGAGGTTCACGTTTTCGCCGCCGGCCTGCAGGGGCACCTGCGCGATCGACTCGAGCAGGTGCGAAAGCCACGCCTCCTGGTCGCGGACGTTACCGCGCTCGAACAGGATCGCGAACCCGTGGGCCGCGACGCGGCTCGCGAGGTCGCCCGGCTGCAGTTGCTCGTGCAGGCGCCGGCCGAGCGCGTCGAGGATGTCCTCGCTCAGCAGCGGGCCGTAGCTGCGCTGGATCTCGTCGAACCCGTCGGGCGCGAGATAGGCGATCGCGCGCAAACCTGCCTTGAGCGGTTGCGCAGCCCGCGAAGTGGCCGCCTCGATGAACGGACTGCGACGCAACAGGCCGGTGCGCGTGTCCAGGCGCAGTGCGTCCTCGAGTTGCTTCGCGAGCGTCTCGCCGTCGCGCTTCTGCGTGGCGACGCGCAGGCGCACCGCCGGCTCGCCGTCGAAATCGAACCGCTCGAGCGTCATTTCGAGCGGCAGCTCGTTGCCGTCGGGAAGCGTCGCAGCCGCGCTCAGTGCGTGACCTGCCCAGCGCCCCTGCGCGGCGGCCACGAGCGCACCCTTGAGCGCGGCGTGCGTGCGCGCGTGAAACAGGTCCATCAGGGGCTGGCCGAGCAGGTCGCTCGTTTCCCGACGACCGAACAGCTCGCACCACGCCGGGTTCGCGTCGACGACGATGCCTTCCTGCACGTGGGCGATCGCGTCGGTCGAGCCGGTCATGAACGCGCGCATCTGGTCGCGGTACTGGCGAGCGGAGGCGAGGGTGCCGTTGAGGGTATGGTCGAGCCGGGCCGCGTCGATCTCGCGCGCGGCGACCGCCTGCAGGCGCGAGCGGGCCGCGAGCGTCACGACGTCCTGCGCGCCGAGCTCGAGGCCACGGACGAGGTCGGCTTCGGTGATTGAATCCCTGACGACGATCGCGGGCACGCGCGAGGCAATCCGCGCGCGCTGTTCCATCGCGCGCTCGAGTTCCTCGTTGTCGCCGACGCAGAAGAAGATCAGCTGGGGGGCGTGCGGTGCGGAGATCGAATCGGTCAGGTCGGCCAGATCGCGCACCCACGTGCAGTGCACGACCTGGCCCGCGTTGCGCAGGGTGCTGTTGATGGTCTCGACGGGATCCTGCTGGCGTGACAGGACGACGACTGGAATGGCGCTCGTTTCGGCCAAAATCCTACCCCGATCGCACCCGGAACACGGTCCTGGTTCGCGCTGGCATTAATGTCAAATCGGCGCGGATCATAGCACCAGGGTCCCCGGCCCTAACGTGACGCAGGTGCCAGCATTGTCTAATGCGACAGCGTCCGATTGTTCGCGCACGAGGTAGCCCGGAGCGTTCGCGTTCGCGATCGTATCGAGTGTCTGCAGCGGTCGCGAGTCGGGGGTAGCTCACCCTCGTGGAACGCAGGCGCTCAGCAGCACATCCGTGATCGCAGCGCCGG
>JAJTCR010000195.1 GCA_021325695.1 Steroidobacteraceae bacterium
TCGACGCCGGTGGACTCTCGAAGTGCCTCGAGGTTGCGCTTGACGCAACTGTCGCCCGCCTCGCTCGTCAGGCTGACGAAATCGACCGCGACCTTGGTTACGAGGACGTCGAGACCGACGCTGGACTGGGCAGCACCCGGGCCGAAGACGAACTGGGTCGACAGGAAGTCGGCCGGCTCCTGCTGTATGTCATCACCACCAGTCGGCGGGATTTCGGCGGACATCGCGCTATCCGGTCTCCCTGGTCTCGGCACGCCCGTGGGGCAATGCCTGCGCACGCCGGTCCGCAAATGTGATTTGACATAGTCGGCGGACCGGACCGTACGCGCGTCGGATTCTGACAGAAAGGCCTAGGACTGCAAGCTAACGCGCTGAATTTATTGACGCATTCGACGGAATGTACAAGCGGGCTCGACGCAGGTCGCCGCGTTCGATGCACCTCGCCTCCGCGAGTCCGCCGGTCACGAGATGCCACCGCTGACGATTCGCGCGACCGATCTCGCGCGACTCGGTCGCGGCGAAGCACAGCGCGAGCGACTTGCCGTCGACGAGCAGCGCGCGACCTGGCGTCGCCGCGAACCAGGCCGCCGCATCCGCCGCCTCCTGCTCTGTTGACGCTCGGACGCGGCAACTGCAACAGGTATTGCTCCTTGGCTCCGACGAGGCCCAGTTCGTCGATGTCGCGGGATGCCTCGGCCACGGTGGACATGAACGCACGGCCCGAGCGGACGGCATCGATGCGTGGGTAGACGACGAGGCCGATCGTCACGAGCACCGCGGCGAGTGCGCCCCCGTAGGCAAGCCAGCCGTCGCGCACGCGAAACACGCCGAGCGCGACCAGACTCCCGAGTGCGGCGACGCCGAGCGGCAACGCCGGCGCCAACCCGTACTCCTCGACTGCGCGCGCCGTGGCCTCGGTCGCGAGCAGGAAATACAGCGCACCGACCGTCAGCGCGGCGGCGATGATCGCGGCCAATGCGAATGCGAGCCGACGCGTGGCGAGCCGGCGCAGCAGCTCCGGCAGCCACGGCGCAGCCGCCATCGCCAGCGCAGGCAACGCCGGCAGCACGTAGACGCCGCGCTTGCCCGCGCTCACCGAGAAAAACAACAGCACGAGCACGACCCACGCGAGCAGCACCGCCACGAACGTATCCCTCGACGCTGCATCCCGGCCCAGCGCGCGCCGCCACCGCGGCCACAGCCACGGCACGAGCGCGATCAGCGGCAGCCACAGCAAGGGGATCACGTTGGTGAAGTAATACCAGGCGGGCTCGTGGTGATGCCACGCCCCGGCGTAGCGCGTCACCGTCTGTTGGAACAGGATCTCGTTGCGATACGCCAGCAGTTCACCGCCGGCCGAGGTGACGAGCATCATCGGCACGAACCAGGTGCCGATGGCGACGAGGAAGAAGACCGGGCCGAGCCACCAGCGGTGATCGCGCGCGGTCACCGGGGCCGGCCAGCTGCGTGCGGCCAGCACTGCGTACGGCACCAGTGCCAGCAGCGGGAGAAAGCCGACGCCCTTCGTGATCACGCCGAATCCCGCGGCGGCCCAGCCGACGTAGAACCAGCCGAGCGACGGGCCCGCAAACAGGTGTCGCAGCAATCCGTACAGGCTCAACGTCGTGAAGAACAGCAACGTCGCGTCGATCTGGGCCTGGCGCGCCTGCCAGGCGAACTGGAACGTGAGCAGCAGCACGAACGCGCCCGCGAACGCGACCTCGCGGCCGCGCACGCGGCGCAGCAGGTCGTACACCAGCGCGACGACTGCGACACCCGAGACGAGCGAGGGCAGCAGGAAACCGAGCCGCGTCGACCCGCTCAGCGCCATCGCCGCCGCCATGATCCAGAAGTAGACCGGCGGCTTGTCGGCATAGAGGTCGCCGCCCACGCGTGGCACCAACCAGTCACCGGATCGGAGCATGTCCTGTGCCACCAGCGCGAAACGTGGCTCGTCAGCGGGCCACGGGTCCCGCAGCCCGAACCCGGCCCCCATCAGCACCAGCGCGAGTCCCAGGAGCCACAGCAGGTCGATCGCAACGTCACGGCGCGAGGCCGAGCCGGGGCGCAACCAGCGCTCGAGCCGCGACGACGGCGGGTGGCCGTCGGCCACGGATCAGGTTTCCTCGTGGATAGGCGCGCGCGGCGACGCCCGACGCATCAGCCAGCTCACGCCGAACAGGTCGACGATCCCGACCCAGAGACGGTTGTGCAGGCCGTACTTCGAGGTGCCACGCGTACGCTCCCGGTGGTTGACCGGCAACGAGATCACGCGGCAGCCCTCGCGCTGGAACAACGCCGGCATGAAGCGGTGCATGTTCCGGAAGCGTGGCATGTGCATGAAGACGTCCCGGTCGAAGACCTTGATGCCGCAGCCGGTGTCGGGCGTGCCGTCCTCGAGGATCCAGCTGCGCACGCCGTTGGCGACACGCGACGAGGCGCGTCGCAGCCAGGTGTCGCGACGAGTGGTGCGGTTCCCCATCACGAGCTTGAGCGCGGGCGTGGCGGGGTCGAGCAGCGCGGCCAGCAGCTTGGGAAAATCCGCCGGATCGTTCTGACCGTCGCCGTCGAGCGTGGCAATCCAGCGACCACGCGCATGACGCACGCCGGTCGCCACGGCCGCGCTCTGGCCCGAACGCTGCACGTGCCGCAGCAGCCGTATTTCGGGCATGCCCTGCGCGCGCGCGTCGATCACCGCGGCCGCGGTCTGGTCGGTGCTGCCGTCGTCGACGAAGATCTGCTCGAACGCGTACCTGCCGGACAGCGCCGCGTGGATCTCGCGCGCGAGCGGCAGCACGTTCTCGTCTTCGTTGCAGACCGGAATCACGACCGACACGTCGGGCGTCGTCGCCGCGGGGTTCGAGTGCGGTGTCACGGTGAAACGGGCCTCAGGGAACCTCTGATGCAGGTTCCTTGGTTGTGGTTTCTGCGGCCGCCGGTGACGGGGCCGTCCGGTAGTATAAACGTTCCCGTCACCCGGGCCGCAGCCCGGCCATCTCCCGGAATGCGCCGCCGTGAAGGACCGACTCGCCCGTTCGCACGAAAGCCAGGTCTCGGAGAGTCGTCGACTCGGATGGGCACTCGCGATCACAGCGACCTTCATGACCGTCGAGGTCGTGGGTGGCGTGATTTCGGGTTCGCTGGCGCTGCTCGCCGATGCGGGTCACATGCTCACCGACGCGGCGGCGCTCGCCCTCGCGTGGATCGCGACGCGACTCACGCTGCGACCGGCCGATCCGCGTCGCTCGTACGGCTACCACCGCGCGCAGGTGCTGGCTGCGTTCGTGAATGCACTCGCGCTGTTCGGCGTCGTCGCCTGGATCGTGGTCGAGGCCGTACAGCGCTTGCGAACTCCGCACCCGATCGAGGGCCTCACGATGCTGGGCGTCGCGATCGCGGGCCTGTGTGCGAACGTCACCGTGTACCTGACGCTGCGCGAAGGCAGCGAGGACAACCTGAACGTCGCGGCAGCCCGGTTGCACGTGCTCGGCGACCTGCTCGGCTCGATCGGCGCCGTCGCCGCGGCCGCGATCATCCTGACGACGGGCTGGACCCCGGTCGACCCCCTTCTGTCGGTGCTCGTGGCAGTGCTGATCCTGCGCAGTGCCTGGAGCCTGCTGCGGAAGTCGACGCGCATCCTCATGGAGAACGCGCCCGACAGCGTCGACCCTGTCGAACTGCGCCGGTCGCTGCTCGCGACGCTGCACGGCGTTCACGACGTTCACGACGTACACTGCTGGTCCCTGACCACCGGCCAGACCATGCTCACCCTGCATCTCGCGCTCGAACACGGTGCCGACGCCACGGCCGTCCTGCGCGAGGCGAAGCGCGTGCTCGCCGATCGGTTCGAGATCACGCATTCCGCGTTGCAGCTGGAGCACGCCGAGTGCCCGGACGAGGTGTGACGCGCGCTCCGGCGCGGGCGAGGCAGTGATGAACGAACGAGACGAGCCCGGCACCGACGCAGCCTCGCCGACCGGGCCTGCGCACGAACCCCTGCGCAACACGCTGTACCGCCGCGTCACCAAGGGCCAGCGTCGCCTGACACCGGCGCGCATGCTCCTGTATCGCGTCGCGGTGGCGGTGGCCTGGGGCATCTTGCGTCTGCTCTGGACGACGTGCCGCATCACGCACGTGTCCGGGATCGAGGGCGCGCGACTGGCGGTGCGGGAGTCGAAGTCGCTGATTCCCGCGTACTGGCACCAGCACATGCTGTTCGGGGCGCGCGCGGTGCTCGACCTGCGCGACGAGGGCCTCAAGGCGGGGTTCCTGATCAGTCCGTCGATCGACGGCACCGCACCGGCGATGCTCGTCGAGAAGGTGGGCGGAGTCGTCATTCGCGGGTCGTCGACCCACACCGGCGCCCGCGCGCTGCGCGACTATTACGAGACCATCGTCAAGCAGCAGGTGTCGCCCGCGATCACGCCGGACGGTCCCAAGGGTCCGCGGCACGAGTTCAAGCCGGGCGCGATCATGCTGTCGCAGATCACCGGCAAGCCGATCCTGCCGATCGCGGTGGCCGCCTCGCGCGCCTACACGTTCAAGACCTGGGACGCGTTCGAGCTGCCGCTGCCGTTCTGCCGTATCGCGATCGTCTACGGCGAGCCGGTCAAGGTCGGGCGGGCCACGGACGCTGCCGCGCTGGAGCAGTGGCAGACGAAAATGGCCGCGTCGCTCTCAGCCTTGCGTCTGCAGGCCGAGCGTGCGCTGCAGCGCACCTGACACCGCGACGCCGTCGAGAGCGAGGGCCTCGATGTCGAGGTCGAGGTGTTCCGCTGCCGCCACGTGCCCGAGCGCGTGCGGCGCCGGTCGCACCTCGCGCAGCACGTAGCGCCGTCCGTCCAGGTCCGACACGAGCCCGTCGAGGTCGACGCGGACGTCACCGGCGCGTCTGAGGCCCGTCGCTGCAGCCTTGAGCGTTGCCTCGGTGGCCGTCCACTGCAACAGCGTCCGCGTCGATCCACCGCCCGCGGACGGTTCGGTCTCGATGTCGAGGCCGACATCGAC
>JAJTCR010000196.1 GCA_021325695.1 Steroidobacteraceae bacterium
CAGGTGGAGGTCGTGCAGGACCGTTTCCGGCTGAGCGGTGCCGAGCGCGCACGCGTGATCGACGCACTGGAGTCGGCGCTGCGCGTCGGACGGGGACGCGTGAACGTCCGCGTTCCACCGCCCGACGACGGCGGCGCGGAAACCGTCTGGCGCTTCTCGACCGACCTGCACTGCGCGGACTGCGACATCCACTACCGCGAACCGACCCCGAGCCTGTTCTCGTTCAATTCGCCGCTCGGGGCCTGCGACACCTGTCGCGGCTTCGGCCGCGTGATCGGCATCGACTACGGCCTCGTGGTGCCGGACACGGGCAAGACCCTGCGTGGCGGCGCCGTGAAGCCGTGGCAGACCGAGTCGAACCGCGAATGCCGGGACGACCTGCTGCGGCATGCCCGGAAACGCGACGTTCCCGTCGACACCCCGTGGCGAGACCTGACGGCCGAGCAGCAGCGCTGGGTCATCGAGGGTGAGGGTCCCTGGGAGAAGAAGGTCTGGTACGGCGTGCGCCGTTTTTTCCAGTGGCTCGAATCGAAGAGCTACAAGATGCACGTGCGCGTGCTGCTCGCGAAATACCGCAGCTACACGCCGTGCCCGGCCTGTCACGGCGCGCGGCTCAAGGAGGAAGCCTTGCTCTGGCGGCTGTCGACCGGCAGCCACCCCGGGCCCGGGCTCAACATTCACGACGTGACGCTGCTGCCGCTCGACCAGTGCCAGGCATTCTTCGACCGCATCGACCTTCCGGCGCTGCTCGACGAGGCGACGCAGCAACTGCTCGGCGAGGTGCGTGCCCGGCTCGCGTTCCTGGTGCGCGTGGGGCTCGGCTACCTCACGCTCGACCGCCAGTCGCGCACGCTGTCGGGCGGCGAGGTCCAGCGCATCAACCTGACCACGGCGCTGGGCACCTCGCTCGTCAACACGCTGTTCGTGCTCGACGAGCCCTCGATCGGCCTGCACCCGCGCGACATGAAGCGCGTGATCGAGGTCATGCACCGGCTGCGCGACAACGGCAACTCACTGCTGGTCGTCGAACACGACCCGCAGATCATGCTGACCGCCGACCGCATCCTCGACATGGGACCGGGCCCGGGCGAGCACGGTGGCCGCGTCGTGTTCGAAGGCACGCCGGGTGAACTCGCCGTGCGCTCGGACACGCTGACGGCGCAATACCTGTCGGGACGCCGCGACACGGTGGCCGCGGCGGGTCGGCGACCGCCGCCGCAGCCCGGTGAACCGGTGATCCGCGTGCTCGGCGCGACCGAGCACAACCTTCGGGATGTCGACGTCGAGATTCCGCTGCATCGACTGGTCTGCGTGACCGGCGTGTCCGGTTCCGGCAAGTCGACGCTGGTGCAGGACGTGCTGCACGCGGGCCTGCGGCGTGCGAAGGGCAAGCCGACCGAACTGCCCGGCGCGCACCGCGAGATCCTCGGCGCAGAGCTCGTCGACGACGTCGTGATGATCGACCAGACGCCGATCGGCCGCACGACGCGATCGAATCCGGCCAGCTACGTCGGCGCGTTCGAGGCGATCCGCAAGCTGTTCACGCGGGCACCGCTGGCGCTCGAGCGCGGCTACACGGTCGGCACCTTCAGTTTCAATTCGGGCAACGGACGCTGCCCGACCTGCGGCGGCAATGGCTTCGAGCACGTCGAGATGCAGTTCCTCTCGGACGTGTACCTGCGCTGTCCCGACTGCGACGGCAAGCGCTTCCGGGCGGAAGTGCTCGAGGTGCGTCTCGAGCGCGGTGGTCGTGCGTTGGACGTCGCGCGGGTGCTCGAGCTGACGGTGTCCGAGGCGGTGCTTTTCTTCGCCGACGACGCGGAGGTGCTCGCGCGCCTGGAACCGCTCGCGGCCGTGGGCCTCGATTACCTGCGGCTCGGACAGCCCGTGCCGACGCTGTCGGGAGGCGAGGCGCAGCGGCTGAAACTCGCGGGGTTCCTCGCCGACGTCAAGGACGCCAGGCGTGCGAGGAAAAATGGGGACACTCCGAATTTTCGCGAGAACACTGCGGAGTCCAGTGGCAACAGGGGACAGTCCCCATGTTCCCAGAGCGGAAAAAGGGGACAGTCCCCGACGCTGTTCCTGTTCGACGAACCCACCACCGGCCTGCACTTCGACGACGTCGCGAAGCTGCTCGGCGCCTTCAAGCGCCTGCTCGACGCAGGCCACTCGCTGCTCGTGATCGAGCACAACCTGGACGTGATCCGGGCGGCCGACTGGATCGTCGACCTCGGTCCCGAGGGCGGCGACGCCGGCGGGCGTGTGCTGGTCGCCGGCACGCCGGTGACCGTGATGGCGTGTCCCGACTCGCACACGGGGCGCGCGCTCGTCGAGGACGAACGCGAACGCGCAGCCGTGCTGCGCTCAGGCCAGGCGCAGCTGCCTACGTTCTCGTTGCCCGCCGCGGGCCGCGACGCGGTGGCCGATCGCGCGCGCGACTCGATCGTCGTGCACCGTGCTCGCGAACACAACCTGCGCGACGTCGAGGTCACGATCCCGCGCGAATGCATGACGGTGCTGACGGGCGTCTCCGGCTCCGGCAAGTCCACGCTCGCCTTCGACATCGTGTTCAACGAGGGACAGCGGCGCTACCTCGAGTCGCTCAACGCCTACGCACGGCAGTTCGTGCAGCCCGCGGCGCGCCCGGACGTCGACGCGATCTTCGGCATCCCGCCGACGGTGGCGATCGAGCAACGCACGAGCCGCGGTGGTCGCAAGAGCACCGTGGGCACCCTGACCGAGGTGCACCACTTCCTGCGCCTGCTGTACGTGAAACTGGGGACGCAATACTGCCCCGACTGCCAGGTGCCGATCGAACCGCAGAGCGCCGATTCGATCGCGGCACTGTTGCTGCGTGAGGCGCGCGGCCGGCGGATCGAACTGCTGGCGCCGCTCGTGATCGCCCGCAAGGGCTTCTACACGGACCTCGCGAAGTGGGCCGCGGCCAAGGGCTTCGCCGAACTGCGCGTGGACGGTGCGATGCTGCCCACCGCGAGATGGCCTCGGCTCGACCGCTTCCGCGAACACACGATCGAGTTGCCGGTCGGCGCCGTCAAGGCCGCGCCCGAGACCGAAGCGGCGCTGCGCGCGGCGCTCGATCGCGCGCTCGAGTTCGGCAAGGGTGTCGCGCACGTGATCGATCGCGGTCGGACGCGCGTGTTCTCGACCAGGCGCGCCTGCCCCTCCTGTGCGCGGAGCTTCGCGGAACCCGATCCGCGCATGTTCTCTTACAACTCCAAGCACGGCTGGTGCGAAGACTGCTTCGGCACCGGCCTGCAGATCAGCGGCTTCGACGAGGAGCAGTCGGGCGAGGAAGTCTGGTGGAACGAGTGGTTCGAGGGCGAGGCGGGTGCCTGCGAAAGCTGCGACGGCCGGCGTCTCAATCCGGTCGCGCTCAACGTGCGCTTCAAGGGGCGCTCGATCGCGGACCTGTCGGCGTTGCCGGTCGAACAGGCGCTCGCATTCTTCGAAACGCTGGAACTCGACGGCCGGGAACGCGAGATCGCGCGCGACCTGCGCGCCGAGGCGGGATCGCGCCTGTCGTTCCTGCGCGATGTCGGTCTCGGCTACCTCTCGCTCGACCGCTCGGCGCCGACGCTGTCGGGCGGTGAGGCGCAACGGATCCGCCTGGCGGCACAACTCGGTTCGAACCTGCAGGGCGTCTGCTACGTACTGGACGAACCGACGATCGGCCTGCATCCGCGCGACAACCGCATCCTGCTCGATTCGCTCGCGCGCCTCGGCCGGAAGGGCAACACGCTGCTCGTCGTCGAACACGACGAGGAGACGATCCGTCGTGCCGACCACCTGCTCGACCTCGGGCCTGGCGCCGGCACGCGCGGCGGCACCGTCGTCGGCGAGGGGCGCGTCGCCGACCTGATCGCGGCGCCCGACTCGGTGACCGGCCGGTTCCTTGCGAACCCGCTGCGTCACCCGCTCGTGACCAGACGGCCGGTCATCCGTTCGACGCCGAGCCTCGTCGTGCGCGGCGCGAGCCAGCACAACCTGCGGCTCGCGCGAGCACGTTTCCCGCTCGATCGGCTCACGGTCGTCACCGGCGTGTCCGGCTCGGGCAAGTCGACGCTCGCACGCGACGTGCTGCACGCGAACATGTATGCGCGCACGTCGCAGGCCGGCCGGCGCAGGGCGCCCCCCTGGGTCGGCTGCGACGTCATCGAGGGCGCCGAGGCGATCGCGCGGGTGCTGGAGGTCGACCAGACGCCGATCGGCAAGACGCCGCGGTCCTGCCCGGCGACCTACGTGGGTTTCTGGGACGACGTGCGCAAGCTCTTCGCCGGGACCACGGATGCGCGCGTGCGAGGCTACGGACCCGGGCGTTTTTCGTTCAACACGGCCGGCGGCCGCTGCGAGGCGTGCGAAGGGCAGGGCGTGCAGACCATCGAGATGAGCTTCCTGCCCGACGTGAAGGTGCTCTGCGACGTCTGCGGCGGCCGGCGCTTCAACGCCGAGACGCTCGCGGTCACGTACCGCGACCGGAGCGTGGGCGACCGCTGCTGCAGGACGTCGGTCTCGGCTACCTCACGCTGGGGCAGCCGAGCCCGACCCTCTCGGGCGGCGAGGCGCAACGGATCAAGCTCGTGACCGAACTCGCGCGGCTGCGGCCGGGCCGCGAGACGTCGCTGCGCACGCTGTACGTGCTGGACGAGCCGACGGTGGGCCTGCACATGGCCGACGTCGAAAGACTGATTCGCGTGCTGCACCGCCTGGTCGAGGCCGGCAACACGGTGGTCGTGATCGAGCACAACCTCGACGTGATCGCGGAAGCGGACTGGATCGTCGACCTGGGGCCAGAGGGCGGCTCCGGCGGCGGACGCGTGGTCTGCGAGGCGCCGCCGGAGCTGCTGGCGTCGAAGCCCAAGGTCTCGCACACGGCAGGAGTCCTGGCGGAGTTCCTCGCCGAGCGCGGACAACGGCACTGACGCCGCCGGGCGGGCCCTCCCTGGCCCGGCCAGCGACTTCCGCTCAGTCGGCCGCGACCGCAGCGGCGCCCGGGACCGTGATCCGCAGCACCTCACCCGCGCCGTCGCGACAGTGGTACCCGCAGTTCGAGACATAGAATGAGCCGTCGCGACCGGCCAGCAGCGCGGTCGGGAACGCGAGGCCCGTGACGAGCGGCGTCACCGCGCCGTCGGCGTCGAGCCGCAGCAATCGCCCGACCGTCGGGTCGGAGAATGGCGGCGCCACGCCGCTGGCCGTGGTCTCCAGTGCGTACGTGCGACCGAGGGCGTCGAAGGCGACCCCGACGACGCCGTGCAGTCCCGACACGACACGCGTCACGCTCGACCCGTCGCGCGCCACGCGGTAGATCGACGCCGCGAAGTCGCGGTCGATCCGACCGAGCGTGCCGACGTAGAAATGGTCGCCATGACGCACGAGCGCCGAATACGTGTAGTCGCCGTCGCCGTCCTGTGCGCGCACCGCACCGATCAGGTCGGCGACGAGCGTCACGCTGCCGTCGTCGTCCATGCGCACGAACGTGCCCCGGTTCGGCTCCGTCGAGTAGAACGCGCCGAACGCGCGCACGAGGTTGAACCAAGTGCCGTCCGGCTCGTAATCGCCGTCGAGCGGGCTCTTGGTGTCGTTCAGTCCACGCAGGAAGGTGCTCAG
>JAJTCR010000003.1 GCA_021325695.1 Steroidobacteraceae bacterium
GTCGGACCGGACGAGTTACGGCCGGGCGGCACCGTGTCGGGCCCCGTGCTCATGGGCGTGGCGGACGCCGCGCTCTACGTGGCGATCCTCGGTGAGATCGGCATCGTGCCGCTCACCGTGACCACCAGCCTCACGATCAATTTCCTGCGCAGGCCGTCAGGTCACCGCGACATCGTCGGGGTCTGCAAGCTCATGAAACTCGGGCGGACGCTCGCCGTGGGCGAAGTCTGGTTGTATTCGGACGGCGAGGACGATGCGGTCGCGCACGTCGTGGGTACGTACGCGATCCCGCCGGGCAGCAAGCGCGAAACGTGAACAGAGGCGCATCGCGCCTACGCAGCGTTGCGTGCTTGGCATGCTGAAGCCACGGCGACCGTCGCGCTAGGGTCGGCGGCATCACCCGACGGAGGAACCGCAGATGGGGAATGAAAAGAACGACACGGAACGCAGTGGCCAGCAGCAGCAGCGGCAGGACCGAGGCTTCGAGCAGCCGGGCGGCCAGCAGGGCCTGCCTCACCAGGACGAGCAGCGCCCGGACCGTGATCAGACGCAACAGCCACGCCCGACCTGGGGTGAGCAGACCCCGGACCTCGATCGTGAACGTTCCGAAGGCGGCGGCGGCACCAGCAGCGACAGCGACGGGCAGCAGCAGTAGCCGCACAGGGATCCGCGCACGCATGCAATGTATTCTTCCGCGGGCCTGGCAGCGGGAGGGCTCGGTGAAGGCGTACGTGGCGATTGGCCTGGTCGTACTGGTGCAGTTCGGAACGGCCTCGGCTCCGGCACGCGCGGAGTCCGGCAGCAAGCCGTCGGGCGACCCGTATGCGTTCGACGCCGAAACCTGTGCCGGCATGCAGGGTCGCCGCTTCGGCGACACGCGCATCGTTGCGGCCACGCTTGCGCGCCCGCCGTACACCGTGCGGTGGATGGGATCGACGCGCATCGCACAGGCGAACGTGCCGTTCTGTCGCCTCGAAGCGTACGCGAGCCCGGTGACGCGCTCGCACATCGGCCTCGAGATCTGGTTGCCGGTGCGCACGTTCTGGAACGGACGCTTTCTCGGCGTCGGCGCCGGGGGATCGATGGGCGACGTCAACCGGGTCGACATGGCGGCGGGAATCAATCGCGGTTTCGCGGTCGTCGCCACCGACAACGGCCATCGGAGCCCAGGTCCGCGTGACGCGAACCACTGGGCGCTCGGCGAGACCGAGCGGGTCGTCGACTTCGGGCACCGCGCGCAGCACGTCGCGACGATTGCCGGCAAGGCCGCAGTTCGCGCGTTCTATGGCCGCACGCCGGACTTCGCCTATTTCTTCGGCTGCTCGCAAGGCGGCCAGAAGGGCATGATGGCCGCGCAACGCTACCCGGAGGATTACGACGGCATCGTCGCCGGCGCGCCCGTCTACAGCTGGACGAACCTGATGACGCAGCAGGCCTGGTCGGTGCGGGCACTGACCGAGACGCCGCAAAGTGCGTTGTCGGTCGCACAGATGCAGGCGCTGCAGGACGCAGCCCTGCAGCGCTGCGCGGCGCCGAACGGCGTCATCGTCGACCCACGCCAGTGCGCCTTCGATCCGGCCGAGCTGGCGTGCCCGCGCGCGGATGTCGACACGTGCCTGCTGCCGGAGCAGGTCGTGTCGGCGAGCAAGATGTACGCCGGGCCGAGCACGTCCGACGGGCGTCGGCTGCACGCGGGGTTCGCGCGCGGTGGAGAGCGGGCCTGGGAGCAACTCTACGGCGACGTGAGCGCCGACGGCGCGGTGGGAGGCGGCAGCTGGCTGGGCGTCTATCGTTACATGGCCCTCGACGATCCCACCTTCACGCTGCCGCAACTCGACTTCGATCGCCACCCGGCGCTCGCCAAATCGAAGCTCGGACCCCATCTCGACCCGGACGATCCGGACCTCGACGATTTCGCCAAGCGTGGCGGCAAGCTGATCGTGTTCCACGGCTGGTCCGACCAGCAGACTCCTGCCGGGGCATCGCTCGATTATCGCGACGCGGTCCTGGCGCGATCGCGTGCCGGCGATGTCGATCGTTACTACCGACTGTTCATGGTTCCCGGGATGCCGCATTGCTTGCCGGAGATGTCGTCGCCGACGTCGACCCCGCCCGCGCTGGGTCCGAACCTGTACCTGTTTGCCGACAATGCAGCCGGCGTCCCGTTCACGCCACGGAACGACGCCCTCACGGCGCTGCAATACTGGGTGGAGCGAGACGTCGCCCCGGAGAGTTTCGACGTGCGGATTCGTCACGACGCCGCGGGCCTTGCGCCGCGAACGGTCCTCAGTTGCGCCGAGCCGAGGGTGCCCGGGTATCTCGGCAGCGGCGATCCGCTGGACCCGGCGCACTGGCGCTGCGAAATGCGCACCGGGGAGGCTGCCCGCTGACGTAGGCCCGCCTCCTGCGCATGCGGTTGTGGACCGATAAAGTCCGCTTCGCCTACAGACAAACACCGAGCAAACGCTTAGAAGGCGACCTTCACGGTCGGCCGCGCCGCCGTCTGGCGCGATGCTCCAAGGGGGAGGTGCAGGATGAGCCGTTACCTGATCGTGCTGGTCGTCGCGCTCGCCGTCAGTGCGGGCCTTTACGTCGGCAACCCGGCGCGCTCGAACGTCACGCAGGCCACCCCGGCCGTGGTCGCCGCGCCTGTCGGCGCCACGCTGATCCCGGGACTCGGCCATTATTCGTTCCAGATCACGACGAGCAAGCCGGAGGCGCAGCGCTGGTTCAACCAGGCGCTGATGCTGACGTTCGGCTTCAACCACGACGCCGCGGAGCGTTCCTACCTCAAGGCGGCCGAAATTGACCCCGAGTGCGCGATGTGCTGGTGGGGCGCCTCGCTCGTCCTGGGCCCGCACGTCAACGCAGCAATGGACCCGGCGGACAGTCCCAAGGCGTGGCAGCGGCTGCAGCGGGCCGTGGCCCTGGCGCCAAAAGCGACGACGCGCGAACAGGCGTACATCCGTGCGCTGGAGGCGCGCTTTGCGCAGGACGCGCCGCAGGACCGTCGCAGCCTGGACGAGGCCTACGCGAAGGCCACGGGCGAGCTCGTGCGCGCGCGGCCCGACGACCTCGACGCGAAGGTGTTCCACGCCGAGGCGCTGATGGACCTGCAGCCCTGGGACTACTACGACGAGCAACTGCGGCCCAAGGGCGGCACCGCCGAGGTGGTGTCGCTGCTCGAGCAGGTGATGCAGAAGAATCCAGATCACGCCGGTGCACTGCACCTGTACGTGCACGCCGTGGAGGCCTCGGCCGACCCGCAACGCGGGGTCGCGGCGGCGGACAAGCTGCGCACGCTGATCCCGGGGTCGGGCCA
The DNA here is from genome assembly GCA_021325695.1 of Steroidobacteraceae bacterium. Taxonomy (GTDB): domain Bacteria; phylum Pseudomonadota; class Gammaproteobacteria; order Steroidobacterales; family Steroidobacteraceae; genus RPQJ01. The sequence continues at coordinate 3,323 of JAJTCR010000003.1, forward strand.
CCTCGTGCACATGCCGGCCCACATTTACGCGCGCGTGGGTCGCTGGAACGATGCCGTCGTCGCGAACCAGGTCGCGATCAAGGCCGACAACGAATACCTCGCGATGTGCCGCGGCAACTACAAGGGCGTCTATCCGCTGGGTTACGTGCCGCACAACCCGCACTTCCTCTGGTTCGCAGCCAGCATGAGCGGTGAAAGCAAGATCGCGCAGGACGCGGCGCGCATGACCTCGGAGCGCGTGAACCTGCCCGAACTCATGCGCCAACCCGGCTTCGCCGGACTGCAGCACTACTGGATGACGCCGTGGTTCGACGACGTGCGTTTCGGCCGCTGGGACGCGATCCGGTCGAGGCCCAATCCCGCGCCCGACCTGCCGTACGTCACCGCGATCTGGCATTACGCCGAGGCGGTCGCCGCCGTGCGGACGAAGCGAATCGACGAGGCCCGCAAACACCACGAGTCGCTGGCGAAGCTCGCCGCAGATCCGGTGATGGACACGCTGATGGTCTGGGATCGCTACCCGCTGGCACACGCGGCACGCATCGCCGAGCGCGTGGTGGCGAGCGACATCGCGATGGCGCAAGGCGACTCGTCCGCATCGATCCGGGCGCTGGAAGAGGCCGTGAAGATCGAAGACAAGATCCCGTACGACGAACCGCCGGGCTGGCACGCACCCGTGCGCCACGCACTCGGCGTTGCGCTGCTGCAGGCGGGTCGCACGGCCGATGCGGAGGTCGTGTACCGCGAGGAGCTGCGTCGCAATCCGGCCAACGGCTGGTCGCTCAAGGGCCTGGCGCTGGCGCTCGAGGCCCAGGGCAAGCGCGACGAGGCGGCACGGGTGGCGAAGGACTACGCCGCCGCGTGGCAGCACGCCGACGTGCAACTGGTCGCCTCGAGGTTCTAATGACGCTCGTTCGAGGAGGAACGGGCATGACGAAACGCAAGGAACCCAGCGAACGGCGGCAGGAGCCGCAGGCCCAGCAGGAGCGGGGCTTCGGGCGGCAACCGGGCAAGGACGACCCGGCGCAGCCTGGCACCGGTGATCGCCAGCAGGGCGGCGGCGGGCAGGCGTACCAGACCGACAAGACGGGCCAGCACACGGGCCGCATGCGCAACGGCGGCCAGGACAGCCACTGAGCCGCACGCGGCCCGCGCGACCACCGACGTCTCGCGGGTGCCGTGTGACTCAGCGTTTCTCGAGCCGGTTGTAACGCGCGAGGATCTGCTGCAGCCGTGCGTGGTCGATCGCGGCGAGCGTGTTGCCGTCGATGCCGGTCATGGTGTGCGCCGCCACCATCGCGTTGACGATCGCCTCCTCGACCGCGAGGACGGTGGCCTCGAACATGCCGTCGAGCTGGTCGTTCGGCACGAACGACACCTGCTGCAGACCACGGTCCGCGCTCGCCGCGGCGGCATTCGCCGTCGAGAACGCCAGGAAGATGTCGCCGGAGCCGTTGCCCGCGGTGCCGCCGGTGCGTGCGATGCCCATGGCCGAGCGATGCGCGATCCGCTTCAGCTGCGTCGGCAGCAGCGGCGCGTCGGTTGCGACCACGACGATGATCGAGCCGAGTTCGTTGGCGACGCCGGCCTGCTGCGTGAACGGCGCGTCTTCCGGCCACTCGCGCCCGACCGGGACGCCGGCGACCTGCAGCTGCCAGCGGCGCCCGAAGTTCGATTGCACGAGCACCCCGACCGTGTAGTCGCCGACGTCCTTGATCCGCACGAGCCGTGACGACGTGCCGGTCCCGCCCTTGAACTCGAACGTGTGCATGCCGGTGCCGCCACCGACGTTGCCCTCCGCGATCGGGCCGCCGCGGGCGCCATCGAGCGCGCCGAAGACGTGCTGAGGCTTGACGTGGAAGCCGTTCAGGTCGTTCAGGTACCCGTCCCAGGTCTCGGCGACGACCGGCAATCCCCAGAGCTGCTCGGTGCCACCGTTGCGGATCATCCAGTCGATGACGGCATCGCGCACGACACCGACGCTGTGCGTGTTGGTGATGCAGATCGGAGTGCCGACGATCCCGGACTCCTCGATCCAGATCGTGCCGGTCATTTCACCGTTGCCGTTGCCGACGGCATACGCGCCGAAGACACCGCTCACGCCCTTGCGCCCCCGCGGCAGGATCGCCGTGACGCCGGTGCGGACCGGCCCCTTGCCGACCTGCAACGCGCCGTCGCCTTCCACCAGCGTCGTGTAACCGACCTCGACGCCCGCGACGTCGGTGATCGCATTCAGCGGACCCGTTCGACCGGCAAACGGGATGCCGAGGTCACGCGCACGCGTCCGCTCGGCAGCGCTCGCAGTCCCGGCCGCGAATACCGCGCCGAACGTGGCCATGGCAACGCAATGCGTGATTCCGGGACCGATTTTCATGCGTCGTTCTCCTGCGTGCGGCCAGCGATGATCACAGGCCGCGCGTCCGGCGTCCAACGGTTGGCTGCGCTGATGCTCACGGTGAATGCCCGCTTCGCCCCGGCGTTCATCTACGGAATGCGGCGCGAGCGTCGCCTCGGGGGCGGTCGGCGCCGACCTATTCCGCTGTCGGCGTCCGTGCTGCGTCCGACGCAGGATGCGCTCTATTTCGGCCGCACTGACTGACGGCGCGCCACGGCGCGCGAGACTGTCCGCACGGTCAAATTTTTTTCACGTCAGTGATTCGAAAGGGGGATCTACATGCAGTCGAATCGACTCGCCGTCGTGGCGGCGTCGACGCTGGGCCTTGCGTGGACTCAAGGCGCGCACGCGGCCCCGGGCGAAACGTCGCTCGTCAGCGTCACCGTCTCGGGGTTGCAGGCCGCCGGGGACAGCAACCTGAGGCACGGCGGCGGAGCATTGAGCGCCGACGGCCGATACGTCGTGTTTCACTCGTACCGGCCGAGTCTCGTGCGCAACGACGGCAACGGCGTCGCCGACGTGTTCCTGCGTGACCTCGAGCTCGGCGAGACGCAGCTCGTCAGTGCCGCACCGGACGGCAGCACGGCCAATGCGTACGCGACGGACGCGAGCATCAGCGCGGATGGCCGGCATGTCGCGTTCTATTCACCGGCCTCGGACCTCGTGAGCGACGATCGCAATGGCTCCGGCGACATTTTCGTCTGGAACCGGACAACGGGCGTGCACGAGGTCGCGAGCGTGACCTCGAGAGGCGCGCAGGCGAACGCCGAGAGTCTCGAGTCCGCGATCAGCGCGGACGGTCGCTACGTCGCGTTCACGTCGTTCGCGAGCAACCTCGCGCGCAACGACACGAACGGAGGGTCGGACATATTCCTGCGCGACCGGAAGGCCGGGTATACCGAGCGTGTCAGCGTGGGCTCGGACGGCCGCCAGGCCAACGGCAACAGCTGGCAACCCTGCGTCAGTGCCGACGGCCGGTTCGTCGCGTTTTATTCAACCGCCTCCAACCTCGTGCCGAACGACCGCGGGGGCATGCAGGACGTGTTCGTGCGCGACCGGCAGACGCGCCAGACACGACGGATCAGCGAGAAAAGGGACGGCACGGCGGCCAATGGCTACAGCGTGCAGCCCGCGCTCAGCGGCAACGGCCGTTACGTCGCGTTCGTCTCCAACGCCAGCAACCTCGCGCCGGGCGATACCAACGGTCGCATCGACGTGTTCGTGAAGGACCTGGAGACCGGCGCGGTCGAGCGCGTGAGCGTGTCGTCGAGCGGCACGCAGGGCAACGGCGGCAGCTACGAGCCCGCACTCAGCGCCAACGGGCGCTACGTCGTCTTCGAGTCGTTCGCATCCAACCTCGTACCCGGGGACACGAACCGCAGTTACGACGTGTTCGTGCACGACCGCGAGACGCACACGACGAGCCGCGTGAGTTCGGGCGCGAACGGCCTCCAGGCCGACGGTGCGAACTGGACACCTTCGGTCAGTGCGGACGCGCGCTACGTGGCTTTCCGATCGGACGCGACGAACCTCGCGCCGGTCGACGGCAACCGATCGTCGGATGTCTACGTCAAGGATCTCGGTCCACGCGAGGACGGCCTCGTGACCTTCACCATCAAGCCGTCAGCGCTCGACTTCGGTGCGCGCGACGTCGGCTCGAGCATCACGGAAAGCTTCTGGCTCCGCAACCGGTCGTCGACCTACCTCGCGGTCGAGCGCGTGGAAATCCAGGGCACCGACCGGGGAGCATTCGCCGTCGCACACAGGTGCGGCGCGCTCGTGGCGCCGGACGACGTGTGCGGCATCCATGTGACGTTCAGCCCGGCGACGGCAGGCTCGATGGCGGCCGAGCTCGAGGTTCGTGCCGGGGGCGGGCTCGTGCGGAGGCGTGCGCTCACCGGGTCGGCGTACTGACGCCCGTCGCGCCTCGCCGGTTCAGTCTGCGGCGTCGGCGTGGCGTTGCAGGCTGGCCCGGTCCAGCACGCGGACCGTGCGACCGCGCACCGCGATCACGCCGGCGTCGGCCATGGCGCGTAACGCCCGCGAAAGCGTCTCCGGCGTCATCGACAGGAACGATGCGAGCTCCTGCCGCGACTCGGCGAGCTCGATCTCGACTGCCTCGTCGAGCAGCCGACGTTCGAGCACGCGCGCGAGCCGATGCGTGGCGTTCTCGAGCGTCATGAACTCGATCTGGTGGATGTGCCGGCCCAGGCGTTGCGCGAGGTGCTCGATCATCCGCAGGCAGGTGTCCGGACTCTCGCGCAGCGCGGCCAGGTAATCGCGGTTTGCGACGCGGGCAACCCGGACCGTCGTCGCCGCAATGGCCGTGACCGGATAGCGCGCGCCTTCGGTGAACATGGGCAGCTCGCCGCAGACCTGGCCGTGGCGCAGGATCTCCAGGACCTTGACTTCGCCCGTCCTGGAACACAGCGCCAGGTTCACGCGACCTTCGACGACGACGAAGAAGTGACGCGCCAGCTTGCCACGTTCGTAGAGCCGTTCCCCGGCCGCAAGCGTCTCGACACGAACGCCCCACAACACCTGCTCGATGTGCGTATCTGCCATGCCTGCGAACAGCACCTGCCGGCGCAGCAACTCGATCACCGACGGATCGCTCACCGCGGCGGACCCCCGCGCGCCCGCAGGTCGTTCGGGTCGAGAGGGCATGCTCAGCGACCTTCGCTGCGACGGACCGTGGCCGCCCCGGGATGAACGGGCCGGGATCCGCGGACGCGCTTCTGTATAGTTGCGGCCTTTTCACGGTCCGGGGCAGGGGAAGACACGATGCGCAAGGTGGGGAAGGTCTTCGCGTGGGTGTTCGGCCTGCTCGCGGCGGGACTGGTCGCGGCGTCGATGTGGTTCTGGTTCACGCCCGTGGGCCTGAACAACTACGTCAACAGGATCACGCTGCAGCTCACGCTCGACTCGCCGCAGATTCTGTCGCAGCTCGGCTTCATCGACAACACGCCATTCGATTTTCACAGCGGCAAGCTTGACGATTTCACGCGTGAGCACGAGCAGAGGATGCTCGAGCGGCTGCGCCGGGCGCGCGCGGGCCTCGACCGCTACGGCCCCGACGGCCTCGACGGCAAGGAACTCACGACCTGGAAGGTCACGGCATGGTTCCTCGACGACCTGATCCGCCAGGGCGAGTTCGAGCACCAGGGATACCGGGTCAACCAGATCTCGGGACCGACCGTGGACCTGCCGCAATTCCTGACCGACACGCACGTCATCAAGCACGCGCGCAGCGCCGAGCGCTATCTCGACCGCCTCGCGGAGTTCGGCCGCGTGCTGCGCGAGACCAGGGTGCGTGTCGAGCAGGACCGGGCGAAAGGCATCGTTCCGCCCGATTTCGTGATCGACCAGTCCCTCACGGGCATGCGCTCCTTCATCGATGGTGGAGCGGCCAGGAACGCTCTCGTCACCACGCTGCCCGCCCGGCTCGCGAACATCGAGGGACTCGACGAGGCACAGCGGCGCGATTTCGTGCAGCGGGCGGAGGCTATCGTCGCGCGCGAGGTGATTCCGGGCTACGAGGCGATGATCGCGCTGTTCGAATCGATGCGCCCGACCGCGACGCACGACGCGGGCATCTGGCGGATCCCGGGCGGGGCCGAGTACTACGCGACGCAACTCAAGTCGAACACGACGACCACGATGAGCGCGGACGAGGTGCACGCCCTCGGGCTGGCCGAGGTCGCGCGCATCGAGGCCGAGATGACCGCAATCCTCGACGCGCAGGGCGTGCAGGGCGCGAGCCTCGCCGAGCGCATCCGCGCCGTGTCGGCCGACCCCAGCCAGAAATTCCCGAACGACGATGCCGGGCGTGCGCAGATGCTCGCGTTCCTGAAGCAGGTCGACGAGCGCGTGATGGCCGCGGCGCCGAAGTATTTCAAGACGATCCCGCCGCAGCCGCTCGAGATCGTGCGAGTGCCGGAATACTCGCAGGATTCGGCGCCGGGCGGTTATTACCATCCCCCGGCGCTCGATGGCTCGCGACCGGGACGCTTCTACATCAACCAGAAGGACACCGCGGACAACCCGCGCTGGACGCTGCCCACGCTGATGATCCACGAGGGCTCGCCCGGGCACCACTTCCAGCTTTCGGCGCAGCAGTTGATCGAAGGCGTGCCGCTGCTGCGGAAGGTGCTGCCGTTCAGCGCGTACTCGGAAGGCTGGGCGCTCTACGTGGAGCGCGTCGCGAAGGTCGACATGGGGCTGTACGAGAACGACCCGTTCGGCGACCTGGGTCGGCTGCAGGCCGAGATGTACCGCGCCGTGCGCCTCGTGGTCGACACGGGGATGCACGCGAAGCGGTGGTCGCGCGAACAATCGATCGACTACATGGTCGGCAAGACGGGCATGACCGACGCCGAGGTCACGCGCGAGATCGAGCGTTACGTCGTCTGGCCGGGCCAGGCGACCTCGTACAAGGTCGGCCAGCTCGCGCTCCTGCGCATGCGCGAAGAGGCCGAGCGTGCGCTCGGGCCGAGGTTCGACCTGCGCGAATTCCACGAAGTGGTCCTCATGAACGGCGCGATGCCGCTCGCCGTCGTCGAGGAAATCGTTCGCGAGTGGATTTCGGGGCTGCGCCAGGACACCGGCACTGCCGCGTGATCGACCGTGCACCCTGCACCGGGTGGATGCAGGGTGGCCTCGATGCCGGCGACTAACCGGCCCGGATGCGCCGCCAAGGCGCGGTTTCGAAGTCGTCGCGAGTAGCCTGGAACGCCTGCACGTCCGCGAGGCGATAGGGTTTACGCGCGCCAGGGAAGTCGCCGATGACTGGCTCCGAGCCGTCGAACACTCGACGGCACACCCAGCAGTGCGCTTCGCTCGTATTGCTCGGTGCGCGGCACGACGGACAGATCACGATCATGGGCAGCCCCATCCTTGGTGGTTGCACTTGGCGAGCGTGAGCCTACGGAGCGCCCCGTGGGCAGTTTGTAGTCTGGCGTCTCACGCGCAGGCAAGGCGCGGCTCACATCGCGCGTAGGAACCACATTGCCCGCTTCGTCGACGCGCCCGTCACCTCACTCGGGCAGCGTCTCCCCGGAGCCGCCGAAGTCCTTGGGGAAATCCCGGAACTTGGGCAGGCCGTCGCGGACCGACATGACCTTCTCGCCATAGTTGACGTGCACCGCCGGCTGGAACGAAAACCCACGCACGGCGGCGGAGGGCAGGTCCGTCAGGCCCATCGCGGGGTGACCGATCAGCACGGCGGAGCCGCAGCTGCGGCAGAACTGGCGATGGCTGTTTTCGGTGCGCTTGTACATGCCGAGGTGCTCGGCGCCCTTGGTGACCTTCACGTTGGGCGTGGGCCAGAGCGTCGCCGCATGTACGGGCGCGCTGAGCCAGCGCCGACAGGAGTCGCAATGGCAATAGGCCTGCACGGCCGGCTCGCCGCTCAGTTCGACCTCGACCGCGCCGCACGCGCAACTCGCCTTGTAAGTCATGTGCTGTGTCTCCCTGCTCCAGCGAAGGAATGGACGTCCATGATATCCAAGTCGGAGTCAGCGGATCAGGCCGTCCCGGCGCAAGCGCTCGGCGATCGGCCCCGTGATGGCCGAAAGCCCCTCGGCGCGCGACTCGACGTGGCGGGCCCGCGTTTCAAGCGTGTAGACGACGTTCGCACCCTTGGTCTCGAAGACGCGGGTCCCCACGGTGACGTCGGCCTGGATCGTCGTGATCTCGCTCGTGCTCTTGAATTCGCCGTAGATCACCGGGACGCCGTAGACGCCGTAATACCCGTCCCACCACCCGGCGTCGGTCGCTTTGTACCCGGCGGTGCCGCGCGTGTCGCGTCCACCGCCCGCGGCGGCCTGCATGTCGCTCGCCACCAACACCGTGGCGATCACGGCATCGGCCTGGCGAGCTGCCACGGCCTGCTCGATGCTCTCGCGCGTGAGCGGCTCGCGCGCGTCCTTGTCGATCGAGTCGCAGCTCGTGAACGCCTCGGTCGATTCGCTGCCAATCTGCCCTGCGAGGTAGCGCTCGAACGCGCAGCGGGTCTTGAGGTTGTGCGACACGCCGACGACGAGCACGCGCGAGAACGCACGGTCGCGGGTGGCGCCCTCGTGCCACGCGCTGTTGACGCTGGCGGTCTGCGTGCAACCGGCCACCAGCACCGTGAGCAGCACGGCGACGCCGCCGGCGACGTGTGGGGTCCTGGCCCGGGGTGAGCGGGAGATCGGCGTCGAATGCATGCGGGTCGTGACTCCGGGCAGTGTTGGTGGAATCGAGTGCCCCATGGCGCAGCCTTTTTAACAGGATGTCGCCGCCGAGGCGACCTTGGATCTCGACGCCCGGACCGCAGCCGTCTCAGTCGTCGGCGCCCCGGTCGCGTGCGCGCGCACGCAGCACCGCGACGCCCGCGAGCACGAATACGAGTTCCGCCCCGGCGTCCAGCAGGTAGATCGGCGACAACCGGCCGTTCGCCACGTACACGACGTCGATCAGCGCCAGCGCGAGCGCGCTGCCCGACGCCACCAGCACGATCTCGACGGGCGGCTGCCGGGCGCGCAGCGCGCGCAACAATCCGGCGCCGATCACGAACAGGAGCAGGCCCACGGTGTGGACGAGGAAATCGTCGTATTTTTCCCCCGTCACGCGCTCGAAGCTGGACAGGTGCGCGACCGGCCACAGTCCCGTGACCACGTACAGCCAGCCCTGCGCGACCAGCGCCCATCGCGCGCCGCGCAGCGTGGCAGGTACGGTGTCCACGTCAGTAGTTCCGGTCGAGCTCCTCGCGCACCAGCGCGAGCAGCGGCTCGTACCCGAACTCCGGCAGCGGACGACCGTTGACGAAATATTCGGGCGTCGCCGTGACCTTGAGCGCGATGGCGTCGTCACGGTCACGCGTGACGCGCTCCCCGACCTCCGCGGCATTCATGTCCTGCACGAGTCGCTGCATGTCGAGTCCCACGCGAGCGACGACCGGCTCCACCAGGTCCGGCCGGACGGTGTGGTGCGGCGCCCACTGGGCCTGGGTCTGCAGCAGCGCCTCGAGCGTCTCCCAGTAACGGTCCTGTGCACGGCTCGCCTCCAGGATCCGCACGACGTGGTCGGCACCCTCGTGGAACGCGACGTGGCGGACGGACAGCCGGATACGGCCGGGATTCTCCGCGATCAGCTGCTTCACGACCGGGTAGAACTGGGCGCAGGTCTCGCAGGCCGGGTCGAGGAATTCGACCACGTGGACCTTCGCCGTCGCCTCACCGAGCGTCGGCGAGTGTTCGCTCAGGAGTGCGTCGCCCCGGGTCGACGCGGGATCCGCGCTTCTGTCGCGCAGTGCATAGGCGGCCAACGCCGCCACGACCAGCAGCACGGCGAGCCCCGCGATCAGGCTGCGGCGACTGTTCCGGCGTGCGATGGTGGCGGGTTGCTCGGGAGCGGGCGAACTCGGCGGAAGGTTCCGTTTCGTTTTACGACTCATGTCAGGTCCCGAACGCGCGCGTCAGGCCGACTCCACGACGCGAGAAGGCTCCGTGCCTCGCCGCTCGTCCGGCACCTGGATCATGCGCGTGACGCTGGCCGGTGTCGGCGCGGGCCAGCCGGCTTCCCGGGCCACGCGCGTGATCGCCTCGTTCGTGTCGAAGTAGACCTGCCAGTAGTGATCGTTGCTGCAGTACGGCCGGACGGCGATCACGGTGCCGAGCAGGTTGATGTCCAGCAGGCTGACGTCGGGCGCGGGCTTGGCCATCACGTTGGGGATCTTCGCAATTGCCGACCTGAGCCGCGCGATCGCGTCGGCGTGATCGACGTCACCCGCGAGCTGCGCCGTGCGGTCCACTCGTCGATAGGGCAATGCGGAGAAATTCTGGATCGTGTCGCCGAAGACCTTGCCGTTGCCGACCAGCGTCAGCACGTTGTCGGGCGTGACGATGGTCGTGCCGAACAGGCCGAGTTCGTGCACGGTTCCGGTGACGCCGGCGACGCTCACGAAGTCGCCGACCTTGAACGGTCGCAGCACGAGCATGAACGCCCCGGCGGCGAAATTGCCGAGCATTCCGCTCCAAGCCATGCCGATTGCGACGCCGGCGCCCGCGAGCATCGCGGCGATCGACGTCGTCTGGATGCCGAAGTAGCCCAGGATCCCGAGGACCAGGGCGATGTTGAGCGCGACATTGATGATCGAGCCGAGGTAACGCGTCAGCGTGGGATCGATGTCGTTGCGGCGCATGCCGGACCCAACGAGCGCGATCACGCGGTGGATCAGCCAGCGGCCGATGAACCAGAAGGCGATCGCCGCGGCTACCTTCATGGCCGCGTCGAGCAGCGTGGTCCGCACGAACGTATCGACGGTCGTCATGTCCATGGGCGCTCCCCTCGATGGCGTTCGACTCGGGCACTCGCGCCGGTGGCGGCGGGTCGCTCGTGCTTCAAAATCAGCTCGAACGCCCAGTATAGCGCCGCGTTCCCGACCGCAAGCGCGGTACCCACGCGCGCAATCGGGCCACGGCGGCCTGCCCGCGTCGGTCAGTCCCGCTCGACTTCCTCCGCGACGATGCGCAGCACGTCCGGCGCGAATCCCATACCGATGTGCGATTCGTCCACCTCGATGTTGCGCACGTTCGGCGACCATCGGTCGATGCAGGCCTGCCAGGCGACGATGCCGTCGCGCTTCGAGTAGACCGCGACGACCGGCGTCTGCAGCGGCTTCGCGTAACGATCCCTGACGGCGCCCTCCATCTGGTCGAGATCGAACCCCTGCGACTCGTACCAGCGAGCCGTGGCCGTGTACCGCGGTCCGCCGACGACGGGGCTGCCCAACGTGATGATTCGTCGCACCAGGTCCGGGTACTCCCGCGCCAGTTCGCGAGCGATGTAGCCCCCTAGACTCCAGCCGACCAGCACGACCGGCTCGCCGGTTTCCCGCACCAGCGCCGCAACGCGCTCGTGCAACGCCGCGCGAAGCTGTGGCACGCGACCGGTATTGCGGCCGAGACCCCAGTCCACGGCCGCGTGACCACGGCTCGCCAGGTAGCGTCGCAGCGCGACCAGCGACCTCGGCCCGGCGCCGAAACCCGGCAGCAGCACGACGGTGCGGCGGACGGCGGCGCGACCACGCGGCAGCGTGAACCACGCCGGCGTCCAGCGCAGCGCATCGATCGGGAGCCGCAACTCCTGGAGTGTGTCGCGTCGGGTTGGCGGCGCGATCCGGTCGTAATCGATGGCCATGCTGTTTCCGGGGATCTTGGTTCCGGGCGATTGTGCTTGAAGCGGCGACCGCGCTCCACTAGCGTCGTCGTGCCGCGGCCAGAACGACTAACGAACGACGGGAGCACCTGCATGCTGATCAACCATGTCGCGCGCGGGGCGGGTGACGTCGAATCCGGCGTGCCCGCGTTGGTCGCGCAATGTCCGCGTTCGCTCGAAGTGCGCGACGTCCTGCCGCTGTCCGCCCTCGACAAGAGCCTCGAGGCCGGGTGGCGCGAGCCCCGCTGGCAGGGTCACTCGCGACGCGTGAGCTGAGGGCGCGGCCGAGATGAACCGGCTCGTGTCCGCACTGCGTCCGGATTCGTTCACGCTGATGATCGTCGCGACCGTCGGGCTCGCGAGCGTGGTCCCCGCGAGCGGCGCGCTGGTGCCGCTGCTCGACACGGCCGTGAAGGCCTCGGTCATGGCGCTTTTCTTCCTGCACGGCGCCCGGCTCGCACGCGAGGCCGTGCTGCAGGCGATCGGTCACTGGCGCCTGCAGTTGTCGATTCTCGGGCTGACCTACCTGCTGTTTCCGTCGATCGCGCTGCTGACCGGACCGCTCGGGTCGCGATTGCTCGAGCCGACGCTGTACCTCGGCTTCGTGTTCCTGTGCTGCCTGCCGTCGACCGTGCAGTCGTCGATCGCGTTCACGTCGGTGGGACGGGGTAACGTGCCGGCAGCGGCCTGCGCCGCGTCGGCGTCGAACCTGCTCGGCATCGTGGTCACGCCGTTGCTCACCGGGCTGCTGCTCGCGCGCCAGGGCCAGGTGACCTTCGGGGCGATGGGCTCGATCGTCGTGCTACTGCTGCTCCCGTTCGTCGCGGGCCAGGTTGCCCGGCACTGGCTCGGCGACTGGGTGAGCCGGCGTCGCCTGCTGCTGACCACGGTCGATCGTGGCGCGATCCTGCTCATGATCTACGCGGCGTTCGGCAAAGCCGTGGAGGCGGGTGTCTGGCAGCGCGTTTCCGTCGCGGACCTGGGGCTCGTCGTGGTCGCGAGCATCGTGCTGCTCGCCACCGTGCTGGTGCTGGCGGTGTTCGTCGCGCGTCGTCTCGGTTTTTCGCGGGAGGACGAGGTCGCGATCGTGTTCTGCGGCTCGATGAAGTCGCTGGTCACCGGCATGCCGATGGCGAACGTGCTGTTTCCCGGCGCGCAGGCGGGCATCCTGGTGATCCCGATGATCGTGTTCCACCAGGTGCAGTTGCTGGCGTGCGCCGTGCTTGCGCGTCGCTATGGCAACCGCACGTCGGCACCGCGTGCAGAATAGCGCCCATGCCTCGTCGATGGCTTTTGCTCCTCGTGTCGGCGCTCGTGCCGCAGCTCGCCTCTGGCGTCACGCCGGCGCGCGTTTACGCGGCCGCGAGCCTGACCTTGGCACTGACCGAAGTGGCGGATCGCTGGCAGCGTGCCGGCCACCCGGCCCCGGTCATGGTTTTCGCCGGCTCCGCGACGCTCGCGAGACAGCTGGCGGCCGGAGCGCCCGCCGACGTGTTCGTCTCGGCCGACGCGACCTGGATGGACGAGCTCGCCGCGAGCGACCGGATCGACCGCGATTCGCGGGTGGACCTGCTGGGCAACGCGGTCGTGCTGGTGGCGCCGCGGGACGCGAGCTTCAGGGTCGAGCTTCGGCCCGGGTCCGCGCTCGCCCAGGCATTCGCGGGGAGGCTGTGCACGGGCGAACCCGGCGTCGTGCCCATCGGCACCCGCGCGCGCGAGGCGCTGCAGTGGATGGGCGCCTGGGACGCGCTCCGCCCGCGCATCGTCTTCACGGACGACGTCAGGGCAGCGCTTGCGTTCGTGGAGCGCGGGCACTGTGCCGCGGGCATCGTCTACGAAACCGACGCCAAGGGCAGCACGCGCGTCGTGACGATCGCGCGGTTTCCGGACTCGTCGCACCGGGCGGTGGTGTATCCCGCGGCCCTGTTGCAGCGGGCGGGGCCCGAAGGTCGGGCGTTCTTCGCATTCCTGCGTGACTCGCCCGAGGTGGCGGACCTGTTTTCCCGGCACGGCTTCCGCGTGCT
>JAJTCR010000197.1 GCA_021325695.1 Steroidobacteraceae bacterium
GGACCGGATCAGATTCGAACGTCGCTGGAACATGCGAATTGCCCTCTTGGCTGCTGGCAGCCGCGCCAGCGTGGACGGTGGAACGACTTGCGAAACGGGACGAGTCCCCGAATCGGACAGCATCAATGTAGATCCAATATAGAACCAATATGAGGAAAGTACCAGCCCTCTGATGCGGTCTGCTTCACTTTCGTATAAATGTCTGATTCTACTAAACATTTACCATTCACAAAAACAATGATTGGACTTCCAACGAGAACATTGGTATTTGTTTGGTACTGTCACGGACGATCAATACGTTCTGGCATGAGCACCGGAGCACTGCATGACCACGCTTGCGCAACGGATCGGTCCGCTCGGCGACGGTGATCACCGGCCGCTGTATCAACAGCTCGAGCGGGCGTTGCGTCGGGCGATCGAAGGCGGGCAGATCGCCCCCGACGACGCGTTGCCGCCGGAGCGCGACCTGGCCACGGATTTCGGCGTGTCACGGATCACCGTGCGCAAGGCGATCGACGGGCTCGTGCAGGAGGGACTGCTGGTCCGGCGCCAGGGTTCGGGCACGTTCGTGCGAGTACGGGTCGAGAAGAACTTTTCGAAACTGACGTCGTTCTCGGAAGACATGCGCGCGCGCGGCCGCACACCGCGCAGCGTCTGGCTCAAGCGCTCCGACGGCACCGTGACCCCCGAAGAAGCGATGTCGTTGCGGTCGAGCCCCGGCACGCCCGTTTTGCGCTTTCACCGCATCCGTTACGCCGACGACGCGCCCATGGCGCTCGAACGTGCCACCGTGCTCGCCGATTGCCTGCCGTCGATCGACGCCGTCGAGTCCTCGCTCTACGAGGCGCTCGAGCGCAGCGGCCACCGTCCCGTGCGCGCGCTGCAGCGACTGCGCGCCGTGCTGTTCGACGCCGAGCAGGCAGAGCTGCTCGCCGCGCGCGAGCGCGACCCGGGATTGCTCGTGGAACGCATCGGTTTCGACCACGACGGTCGCGCCATCGAGTTCTCGCAGTCCTGGTACCGCGGCGACACGTACGATTTCGTCGCCGAACTGAGCGACCAGTCGTGAGCGCGGTCGTGCGCACGAGTCCACGAACCACCCGAATGCACGCCGAGGCCGCCGAGGCCCCCGCGATCGTGCAAAGGCAACTGCTGCGCAATGCACCTGCCGTGCAGGAGCTCGCGACGCGCCTGCGACGATCGCCGCCGCGTGCCGTCGTGACTTGCGCCCGCGGCAGCTCCGACAACGCCGCGACCTATGCGCGTTACCTCGTCGAAACGCGACTCGGCCTGCTGACCTCGTCCGCAGCGCCGTCCGTGAGTTCCGTCTACGGCGCGAACGCGGATCTCGGACACACACTCGTGCTGGCGATTTCGCAATCCGGGGCGAGCCCCGACCTGCTCGCGACTGCCGAGGCAGCGCGACGCAAGGGTGCGTTCGTTCTCGCGCTGGTCAATGTCGAGGACTCACCACTCGCGCAGCTCGCCCACCTCACGTTGCCGCTCGCGGCCGGCGAGGAAACCAGCGTCGCCGCGACCAAGACCTACCTGGCGTCGCTCGCGGCGATTTCACAGCTCGTTGCCGAATGGGCGGACGACCCGGCTTTGCGCGAGGCCGTCCATGGCTTGCCGGCGGCGCTCGAGCACGCCTGGACGCTGGACTGGAGCGAAGCGCTGGAGCCGCTGCAGTCGGCGGGCAGCGCGTACGTGGTGGCCCGGGGCGTCGGCCTTGGCGTGGCGCAGGAATGGGCGCTCAAGCTGAAGGAGACGAGTCGCGTCCACGCGGAAGCGCAAAGCGCGGCCGAGCTGCGACACGGCCCGATGGCGCTCGTTCGGCCGGGGTTTCCGCTGCTCCTGCTGGCCCAGCACGACGAAACGCACGCGGGCGTCATTGCGCTCGCCCGCGAAATGACGTCTCACGGCGCCACGACACTGCTGGCCGGCGGCACGGCCGATGGCGCACGCTCGCTGCCGACGATCACGGCGCACCCTGCGATCGAGCCGTTGCTCGCGACGCAGACGTTTTACCGTTTCGCAAACGAGCTCGCGCTCGCGCGCGGCCTCGATCCGGACCGCCCTGCGCACCTGCGCAAGGTGACGCAGACACGCTGATGCGCCAGGCCCTCCTTCATGCCCGCGTGTTGCTCGATGACGGGTTCGTCGACGACCGAGCCGTGCTGATCGAGGGCGAGCGGATTGCGGCGGTCGTGCCCGCCGACGATCCAGCCGTGCGCGCCGCGGCAACGCGCCACGACCTGTCGGGGCTCACGCTGTTGCCCGGGTTCCTCGACACGCAGGTCAACGGCGGCGGTGGCGTGCTGTTCAACGACGCACCCAGCGTCGAATCGATCCGCCGGATCGGCGAGGCGCATCGCGGGTATGGCACGACCGGCTTCCTGCCCACGCTGATCAGCGACGACCTCGACGTGGTCGCGCGCGCGATCGCGGCGACCGATGCGGCGATCGCATCGGGGGTCCCCGGCGTCGTGGGCATCCACATCGAAGGTCCCTACCTGAACTCGGTCCGGCGCGGCACGCACGACCCGACCAAGCTGCGCAATCTTGACGCGGGCGCGGTGCAGTTGCTGACGTCGCTGCGTCGCGGTCGAACGCTCGTGACGCTGGCACCGGAGGTCGCGAGCACCGGCATGATCCGCCGCCTCGTCGAAGCCGGCGTGATCGTCGCGGCGGGGCACACCAACGCAACCTATCGCGAGATCACCGCCGCCCTCGCGGAAGGGCTGCGCGGGTTCACGCACCTGTTCAACGCGATGTCGCAGCTCACCGTACGCGAGCCCGGCGCGGTCGGCGCCGCGCTCGACGACCGTGCGAGCTGGTGCGGCATCATCGTCGACGGCCGCCACGTCGACTTCGTGGCGCTGCGGCTCGCCCTGCGCTGCAAGCCCATCGATCGCTTCATGCTGGTAACCGATGCGATGCCGACGGTCGGTGCGGACGCCAAGTCGTTCAACCTGCAGGGCAAGCCGATCTCCGTCGAAGACGGCGTCTGCGTCGACGAAATGGGCGTGCTCTCGGGTTCGGACCTCGACATGTCCGCCGCCGTGCGCAACGCGACCGCGCAGCTCGGCGTCGACCTGGCGACGGCAGCCCGGATGGCGAGCCGGTACCCCGCAGCCTTCCTGGGGTTCGAGCACGAGCTCGGACGCATCGCACCGGGTTATCGCGCCAACCTCGTCGCCGTCGACGCCGGCGTGCGCGTCGCACACACCTGGATCGACGGCGCGCCTCTCTAAAAGCGGCGGCCTAAGCCCAGTCCGGATGCCCGTGGGGTCGTACAGCGGCTTCAACGACATGACGCACGGAAGCCGTCGGCCGGCGATCTACACTTCCGACCGGCCGGAGGCTAGACCACTAAACGAAAGGACCGCGAGGCTCCACCTCGCCGGTCCGTCGTATCTCAGTGGCCGCGTGCTCCGGCCCGAACTCGGCAAGAAGTTCGTCCTTGAGCTCACGCGTGAGACGCTCGAGCCGGAGGGGCTCGTAGTTCACGCCGCCGGGCGGACGGTGATCTCGTTCTTGACGTCGCGGACGCCGTCGACCTTACGCGCGATGCTTTCAGCGGCCGCTTTCTCGGCTGCACTCTTCGCGAAGCCGGACAGCATCACCGTGCCATTCAACGTCTCAACGGTAATGGAGGTGCCGGCGACTCGCTCGTCGTCCAGCATGCGGGTCTTGACGCTGGCGGTGATGGCTGAGTCGTCGAGGTAAGCGCCTGCGGTCTGCTGGCCGCGAGTCACCGCACAGCCTGTCACGGTCACCAGCGTCAGCGCGAACATTGCAGCAAGCAACTTAGTGGGTTTGGATGTGGTGGGGTTCTTCATGGCAGCGTCTCCGGAAATTTCTGATGACGTGACTGTAGATGTTCCGGTGAGTCGGGTCGGTGCGGTGCCGCACCTACGCAGCCGCCGTGCCGGCGGAGTGGCGAAACGGCGCGCGCGGCAGTATGTCTGCCACCGAACAGACGTGCGCGCATCTCGGTGGTCACTCTGTCGCATGGCGCGACCTTACGAGCGACCGAGAGTGTCATGCAGACGACGTTGCCGGCTCCGACGAAGAACCTCTTGCTGGCGGGACTTCCCGACAGGGCTCGCCGTCACTTGCTCGCAGGTTGTGAGCAGGTCGAACTCGGGCTGTCTGAAGTGCTTCACGAACCCGGGGCACGCATCGAAAACGTTTATTTCCCGACCAGCAGTTTCATTTCACTGATCACTCCTGTCCGCGGGCACGACCGTCTCGAAGTGGGCCTGGTGGGGCGAGAGGGCATGCTCGGCACGTCCCTCGTACTCGGGATGACTGTCTCGCACAACCTCGCGCTGGTGCAGGGCCCGGGCGCGGCATGGAGGATGGACGCGACGCTGTTTCGCGCAGAACTCGACCTCAGCGAGCCACTGCTGCGATGCCTGAAGCGCTACATCCACGTCGTGATGAATCAGTTGTCGCAGATGGCCGTCTGCACTCGATTCCACGTCGTCGAGGCACGGCTCGCC
>JAJTCR010000198.1 GCA_021325695.1 Steroidobacteraceae bacterium
GCGCAATCCAGCTGCACGCCTGCGCGTTCGACGACGACAGCGGCAACGCGATGCTCGATGCGATCCTGAGCGCCGTGCTCGCGCACGCAGCGCCGATGCCCGAACTCAAGAGCAAGCCGACGCCGCCGGACCCGCTCGCACGGATCGAGGTCGCCTCGGCGCGTGCCGACTTCATCGATCGGTGCCTCGCCGAAGCCGAAGGAAATCACCTCGCGCGGTGGCTGGCGACGCTGCCGCCGAACGTGCTGGACACGCCGGGCTACCGCAAGACGCTGCAGCAGTTGGCGAAGCGCGAAGGCTGGGGGTTCGAATTCCACGACATCGCGGCGCTCGAAAAACTGGGCGCGGGGGCTTTCCTCGCCGTCGCACGTGCCAACCCGCACCGCCATGCGGGCATCGCCCGGCTCAGCTACCGTCCGGCGCGGACCCGTTCGAATGTCGCCGCGATTGCACTAGTGGGCAAGGGGATCTGCTTCGACACGGGCGGCATCAACCTGAAAACGCACAAGAGCATGTTCACGATGCACGGCGACATGCAGGGCAGCGCCGTGGCGGTCGGCACGCTGCTCGCCCTCGCCCGGTTGCGCGTGCCGTACCCGATCGACTGCTGGGTCGCGCTCACCGAGAACCAGATCGGTCCGACGGCGTTCCGGCCGCAGGAGATCGTGCGCGCACTGAATGGCGTCACGATCCAGGTCGTGCACAGCGACGCCGAGGGCCGCATGGTGCTGGCAGACACGCTCACGCTGGCCACGCGCGACAAGCCTCGCCTCGTGCTCGACTTCGCGACGCTCACGGGCGCCTGCGTCGTCGCGCTGACCGATCGCTATGCCGGGGCGTTCACCAATCGCCCCGGCCTGCACGACTGGCTGCAGCGCGCGGGACGCGAGAGTGGCGAGCGCGTCTGGTGCTTCCCCATGGACGAAGATTTCGACGTCGAACTGGAGAGCAGCGTCGCCGACGTGCAGCAGTGCGCGGCGGACAGCAAGGGCGACCACATCCTCGCGGCGCGTTTCCTCGGCCGGTTCGTCGATCCCGGTGTCCCGTGGGTGCACGTCGACCTGGCCGCGTCCGAGCACAAGGGCGGTCTCGCCCACGTACCCACCGAATTCACGGGCTTCGGGGTACGCTATGCGGTCCGCCTGCTCGGCGACGCGGCCGGGCTCGACGACCGCCTGCAGGCTGCCGGCCGGGAATCCTGATTGAAGACCTCAGACGACACGCTGACGCTGCGCCGACCCGACGACTGGCACATCCACTTCCGTGACGGTGCGCACCTCGCCGCCGTCGTGCCTTATACGGCCCGCCAGTTCGGCCGCGCGCTCGCCATGCCGAACCTGAAGCCACCGATGACGACGACCGCGGCGCTGGCGGACTACCGCACGCGCATCCTGGCCGCGGTGCCCACGGGGCTCGCGTTCGAGCCGATGTTGACGCTGTACCTGACCGACGCCACGACCCCCGAGGAAATCCAACGCGCGAGCGGGGCCGGTTTCGTGGTGGGCGCCAAGCTGTACCCGGCGGGGGCGACGACGCACAGCGATGCCGGCGTGACGTCGATCGACAAGGTGTGGGGCGCGCTCGAGGCGATGGCCGAGCACGGGCTCGTGCTGCAGGTGCACGGCGAGGTCACCGAACCGGGCGTCGACGTGTTCGATCGCGAACAGGCGTTCATCGACCGCGTGCTGAGTCGTGTGGTCGATCGCATCCCGGCCCTCAAGGTCGTCTTCGAACACATCACGACCCGCGTCGCCGCGCAGTTCGTGCGTGCGTCGCGCAAGGGCGTGGCGGCGACCGTCACGCCGCAGCACCTGCTGCTCAACCGCAACGCGATCTTCGAGGGCGGGATTCGACCGCACCACTATTGCCTGCCCGTGCTGAAGCGCGAGCAGGACCGCGAGGCGCTCGTCGAGGCGGCCACGAGCGACGATCCGCGCTTCTTCCTCGGCACCGACAGCGCGCCGCACGCGAAACACGCCAAGGAGGCCCCGTGCGGCTGCGCCGGGATCTTTTCGGCGCACGCGGCCATCGAACTCTATGCCGAGGTCTTCGACCAGGCCGGACGGCTCGAGCGACTGGAGTCGTTCGCGTCCGAGCGCGGCGCGGATTTCGATGGCCGCGCGCGAAACCGGGGCACGATCACGCTGAGACGCGAGCGTTGGACGGTTCCGGAGAGTTACGAGTACGGCCCGGGCAGTGAGCGACTCGTGCCGTTCCGGGCCGGCGGCACGCTCGCGTGGCGACTCGTGGACGCCGCCTGACATGGACGGGGAATTCGAGTTCGTCGAGCCGCGGATCGCCGACCGTTTCCGCGGTTTCCTGCCGGTCGTCATCGACATCGAGTCTGGCGGGTTCAACCACCAGACCGACGCGCTGCTCGAGATCGCCGCGGTGATGATCGAGATGTCGCCGATGGGGGAGTTGCGTCCCGCCGCGACACATCGTTATCACGTGCAGCCGTTCCACGGGTCGCGCCTCGATCCGGCGTCGCTCGCAGTGACCGGCATCGATCCGCACCACCCGCTGCGACCGGCGATTCCGGAGAAGGAAGCGCTGACGCAACTCTTTCGCGAGATCCGCAAGGAGGTGCGCGACCGACAGTGCACCCGGGCCGTGCTGGTCGGGCACAACGCCTCGTTCGACCTGAATTTCCTCAATGCCGCGATCGCGCGCACCGACGTCAAGCGCAACCCGTTCCACCCGTTCTCGAGCTTCGATACGGCCACCCTCGGCGGCGTGGCGTTCGGCCAGACGGTGCTGTCACGCGCGATCGTCGCGGCCGGTCTCGACTGGGACCCGAACGCCGCGCACTCGGCCATCTACGACGCCGAGAAGACTGCGGCGCTGTTCTGCATCATCTGCAACCGGTTTCGCAGCCTGTACGAAGAAGCGCGCGAGCGTGCGCCGCACCTCGCGCGACCAGAACCGCCACCGCCGCTGGACAACGGCGAGCCCTGAGCGGCCACGAGGCTACGAGGGGCGTTCGTCGGACGCCCGATGGATCGATACGTGGCACCGGATGCCCGACCGTCGATCAGGCCTTCTGGGTCGCCGCGGCGCCGGCGTCGGAGAGCACCTGCCGCAGCTCGCCCTTCTGGAACATCTCGTTGATGATGTCCGAGCCGCCGAGCAACTCGCCGTTGACGTAGAGCTGCGGGTACGTGGGCCAGTTCGAATAGCGCTTCAGCGCCTCGCGCAGTTCGGGATCCTCGAAGATGTTGACGTATGCGAACTGCGCGCCGCACGCCTCGAGCGTGCGGACGACCGAGGCCGAGAATCCGCATTGCGGGAAGTCCGGCGTGCCCTTCATGTAGAGCACGACGGGATTCGACTTGAGCTGTTCCTGGATGCGTTGAATGACGTCCGACACGTTCCTCACCCTTCGGCCACGCGCGTGGCCTCCTGAAAGACTTCGACGACGATTGCGACGGTTGGTTCGGCTGCTAGCCCACCGGCGCGCCGGTCACGCGCGCCGCCCTGGCCTCGGCCTGAACGCGTTCGCGCTCGAGCCGTGCGATGACTTGCCACTGCTCCGCCGCGCTCATGCCGCCCCAGCGTGCGATCTCGTCGATCGTGCGCCGGCAACCCGTGCACATGCGGCTCGCGTGGTCGAGCACGCAAACGTTGATGCAGGGCGACGCGGGAGCGAGCTGGGCGGTCATGCGGCCTCGTGCGCGGGGCGCGCAGGACGTTGAATTATGGGGGTGCGTCCCCTATTCTTCAAACGGACATTGCGGCCGGGTCCGTCATAAACCCGTGCCAGCCAAAGAATTTTCACCCCGGGAGGACACTGGAACATGAATCCCCTGAACACGGTTCGCGGCGCCATCACGACCGGCTTCGTGGTCGCCATCGTGCTTGCGATCGTGATCGCCCCGACCACGTTCCACGAACTCGGCCTCGCGCGCTGGCTGCACATCGTCACCGGCATCACGTGGATCGGCCTGCTGTACTACTTCAACCTGGTGCAGATTCCCGCGCTCGCCGTCGCCGCGGGCGACAAGGGTGGTCCCGGTGGCGCTGGCGTCACCAAGTACGTGGCCCCTCGCGCCCTCTGGTGGTTCCGTTGGGCGGCGATTGCCACCTGGCTCACCGGGTTCTGGTACCTCGCGCGCTCCGGCAACCTGGTCGGCGCGTTCGCGCTCGGCATGACCAGCGACCCGGTGAACTACTACCAGCTCGTGATCGGGATCGGCGCGTGGCTCGGCACGATCATGCTGTTCAACGTCTGGGCGCTGATCTGGCCCAACCAGCAGAAGATCCTCGGCCTGAAACCGGCGAGTGACGAGGAAAAGGCACAGGCGCGCAAGGTCGCGCTGCTCGCGTCGCGGACCAACTTCGTGCTGTCGATCCCGATGCTGCTGTGCATGGGTTCGGCTACGCACGGCCTGCCGTTTTAGCCAGGCGAGCAGCACGAGCGTCCACGGACCGGCGCGCTCCTCGGCGGGACGGCCCTGCCTCCGAAAACCCGGCTGCGCCGGGTTTTCTTTCGGCC
>JAJTCR010000199.1 GCA_021325695.1 Steroidobacteraceae bacterium
GCCGCGTGGCTCGGCGTGGTGTTTTACAGAATGCGAATCACGCGCAACGAAGACTCGATCCAGCGTATCGGCGTGGTGTCGAAGTTCCTTACATCGACGTCAAAACGCGTGTCGCGCCGTGCGGCCGTGACATAACGCGCGATTCTGAGAACTGCGTCACAAATCTGCGTAGGACGATCGGCCAAATACATAAGCAAAGAGTTGGATTAGCGATTTTCGCAGCATCCGGGTGACGGACTCCGGAACGTTATGTCGACTGCACGGAACCGGCGGTGACGGACGGTTTTGCAGCGGCTTGACCAATGCATTATGTTTTGTCAGTAAGCGATTGATTCCCCGCAGTTTCTATCTCTGGCACGACGCTTGCTTCAATTCTGACAGGGACCGCCAGATCCAGGAACTGCACATGCTCAAGTACGCCCGTATTGCCCTGCTGCCGCTCGCGGCTTCACTGACGCTGTTGATGGCGCCGGCAGAGGCCGTTTCGATCGGGTCAGGCACCTCCGCCTCGGGATCGCAGACTGCGTCTGCCCCGTCGCAGCAACTGACGAAGAAGCAACTGAAGCAGCAGCGCAAGCTCGCGAAGAAATGCGCGAAGCTTCGCGCCGGCAAGATCAAGAAGGCGAGCAAGCGCGCCCGGTACGAGGCGCTCTGCGCGCAGCCGACGAATACGACGCCACCGACGCAGGAGCAAGGTTCCGCGCCCGACCTCGAAAACGAGCAGGGCACGTCCTCGCCGACGGGCGGCGAGTCGGACGGCGGTGGCCCCGCCACCAACGGCGGTTCGTCAGGCAGCAGCAATGCCGGCGGCGGCTCGAACGGGGCCGGCGACTACCTCGATGAAATCCTGGACAGCCCGCCGATCTTCACACCGCCAACGAGCGGCGGCGGCGACGACGAGAACGACGATGTGCCGGTTCCGACGGTGGATGCGCTGCC
Organism: Steroidobacteraceae bacterium; assembly: GCA_021325695.1. Lineage (GTDB taxonomy): Bacteria > Pseudomonadota > Gammaproteobacteria > Steroidobacterales > Steroidobacteraceae > RPQJ01. The sequence continues at coordinate 940 of JAJTCR010000199.1, forward strand.
ACCGACGAACGACGTGCCGGAGCCAGGATCATTGGCGCTGCTGGGGCTTGGGCTCGCCGGCCTCGGACTCGCACGCACTCGCCGCGGCAAGAACTAGACCGAGAAACAGACGAAGTCGCCCACGATCGATCGCGCGCCCTGGAGGACACTCCGGGGCGCGTTGCGTTGCACGTGCGTCAGGGCAAAGGCACTTCGTCGATGGGCGTGACGGCCGTGGCCGCGATTTCCGCTTCACGCAGTTTGGACTGCACGTCGTGCAGTTCCTCGACCGTCTCTATCGGGCCGATCCGGACGCGATACCAGGTTTCGTCGTCGACCGGGGCGCGCTGGATCCGCGCGTTGACGCCGAGGTAGGCCAGCTTGGCGATCAGCTTCTCGGCTTCGCCCTGCTGCTTGAATGAGCCCGCCTGCAGCACCACGTCTCCGGTAGGCAGTGGCGACCGTGCCGTCGCGGGCCGCAGCCCGGGTTCCGAGCCGACCTCGACTTCCTGTTTCGGCAGCATTTCGTAGAAGCCGAAATCGGTGGCCGTCGCCGCGCTGGCTTCGGCGGCTCCTTCGATCGTGTCGTCGGTCGCCACGGCCGACGCGGGCGCTGCCGACGGCGCCGGCACCGGCACGGCGTTGGCCTGCGCCTGTCGCGTGTAGTGCAGGTGTACGCCGAGCGCCACGAGCAAGCCCAGGCTCAGGCCGACACCCAGGCCGACCCAGCCGCTGAACGTGTGGCCGACCGCGACGTGCTTGTGGCGCCGCACGTCCTTGTAGTCGCGGCTCAGCGTGCGTGCGCCCGACAGAGGTGGAGCCATTACATCGCCTCCGGCGCGGACACGCCGAGCAATCCGAGCCCGTTGCAGATGACCTGCCGCACGCCGCGAATCAGCACTATTCGCGCATCGCGCAAGGAGTCGTCAGGCACCAGGAACTGGTGGGCGTTGTAGTAGGCGTGAAACTCGGTGGCGAGTTCACGCAGGTAATGCACCAGCATGTGCGGCGCCCGCTGCAGTGCGGCCGCCTGGACGACCTCCGGATAGCGGCTCATCGCCGCCAGTACCGCCTGCTCGTGTGGCTCGACGAGCCGCTGGACGCTGGCGCGGCCGCGGTCGGCGTCGTGCTCGAAGCCCTTTTCGCGCATCTGCCGCAGCACGCTGCAGACGCGGGCGTGCGCATACTGTATGTAATAGACAGGGTTGTCGTTGGAGCGCGACACCGCGAGCTGCATGTCGAAATCGAGGTGCTGCTCGTTGCTGCGCAAGACGTAGAAGAAGCGAGCGGCATCGTTGCCAACCTCGCGCCGCAGCTCGCGCAGCGTGATGAATTCGCCCGAGCGAGTCGACATCTGCACCTTCTCGCCGCCGCGGTACAGCGTCACGAACTGCATCAGCCGGACGTCGAGACAATCACCCGACTGTCCCATCGCGACCAGGCCTGCCCGGACGCGGGCGATGTAGCCGTGGTGGTCCGACCCGAGCACGTCGATCAGCTGCTCGAATCCGCGCTCACACTTGTTCAGGTGATAGGCGATGTCGGATGCGAAATACGTCTTCGCGCCGTTCTCACGGACCACGACCCGATCCTTCTCGTCGCCGAAGTCCGTCGCACGGAACCACTCTGCGCCGTCCTTCTCGTAGACCACGCCATTGCGACGCAGGAGGTCCAGTGCGTGGTCGATCGCACCTTCGGCGACGAGGCCGCGTTCGCTGAACCAGCTGTCGTACCGCACACCGAACTCGCCGAGGTCGACGCGGATGTCCGCGAGGATGTCGCCGAGCGCCAGGTCGAACGCCTGTCCGAACTGGTCAGGACCGAGCAGCTGCTTGGCGCGGTCGATCACGGCATCGATGTACTCATCCTTGTCGCCGGCGGGTGCATCGGGCGGCAGGTTCACGAAGACTTCGGCCGCCGGACGCCACAGGGCGCGCCCGGCGCGCTCGACCAGCTTGTCAGCGATCGGGCGCAGGTAGTCGCCGCGGTACCCGTTGCTCGGGAATGGAAACTGTTCGCCGAAGCCCTCGAGGTACCGCAGCCACACGCTGGTCGCGAGAATGTCCATCTGGCGGCCGGCGTCATTGATGTAGTACTCGCGCGAGACCGCGAAACCCGCCGCGTCGAGCAGGTTCGCGACCGAGGCGCCGAACGCCGCGTGCCGGCCATGCCCCACGTGCAGCGGACCTGTCGGGTTGGCCGACACGAATTCGACCAGCACGCGTTGGCCGGCACCGGTCTTCGACCGACCGTACGCCCGGCCCGCATCGAGCACCGCAAGGAGCTCGGACTGGTATGCCGCGCGCGCCAGGAAGAAATTGATGAACCCCGGGCCGGCAATCTCGACCTTGGCGACGAGATCGCTCGAGGGCAGGGCGGCGACGATCGCCTGCGCGAGTTCGCGCGGCTTGCGCTTCGTTGCCTTGGCGAGTTGCAGCGCGACGTTCGAGGCGAAATCGCCATGGCTCGACTCGCGCGTGCGATCGACGGCAACGACGGATTCGGGGTCGGACGCCCGCAGCTCGCCGGGCAGGGCGCGCAGCGCGTCCCGCAACAGGTTTTCGATCACGTATTTCAAGGGCTTCGCCGTCAGGACCCGCAGGGCAGGCGAAGTCTAGGGAATTCCGCAAGACGATGCGAGATCAAAGTGTGACGGACGCCCGCCGTCGAATCGGGAGCTTGGCTAGGCTTTTTGACGGGGTCGCCGCCGGCGACCGCAGGAGCACCAATGATCAGACATCACGATCGTGCACCGAAACTGGCTCTGGCCTGTGCCACCCTGGTCGCGCTCGCTGCGTGCGGCGGCGACGGCGGATCGGGCGAGCGCACCGGCACGCTCAAGCTCGGCATTACCGACGCGCCTGTCGACGTGGCCGAAGCCGTGGTCGTCCAGTTCTCCGGCGTCGAACTGAAGCCGAGCAACGGCGAGCCGTTCACGGTCGAGTTTCTCGACGCGAACGGCCAACCCACCAGCAAAGTGGTCGACCTGTATCCGCTCACGGGCACGCAGCGCGAAATCCTGCTCGAAGGCGAGGAGATCCCTGCGGGCGAATACCAATGGATGCGGCTGATGGTCGACACGGAACCGAACGTGGTCGACGGCTACATCGGAATCGGCGGCGGGCAGTGCGAACTGCAGGTTCCGAGCGGTGCCGAGACCGGCCTCAAGATCAACCGCCCCTTCACGATCGGCGTCGGTGCGATCACCGATCTCACGATCGATTTCGACCTGCGCAAGTCGATCGTCGAGCCGCCGGGCCAGACGTCGGCTCCGGAGACGTGTGACGGCCAGACCTACTTCCTCAAGCCCGTCCTGCGCGTCGTCGACAACCTGGAGGTCGGCACGATCACCGGGAAGGTCGATCCGCTGCCCGGGGCTTGCGTTGCGAGCGCCGAACCCTATCCCGGCAACGTGTACCTGTTCGGACCGTATGCCGACACCCCGCCTGCGATCGACGACTACGACGGACTCGATGCAGACGGTGCCGATCCAATCACGTCCGCGCGGGTGGCCGCGACGACGTTCGAATACACGATCGGGTTCGTGCCGGCCGGAAAGTACGTGA
>JAJTCR010000200.1 GCA_021325695.1 Steroidobacteraceae bacterium
GCTCCGGCGCTCGCCGCGCACGTGCAGGCGTGCCCCGGGTGCGCCGCGTACCGAACGGAGTTGCTGGAGCTCGACCAGCGCCTGGCTGCGGCACTGCAGGTGCCGGTGCCGCGGACCGCATTGCAGCCCCGCGCACCGGTTGCGCTCGAGGTGCGCCGCGCACCGACCACGGCGCGATTTGCGCTCGCCGCGAGCCTCGGCACGGTGGCCGTGCTCGTCGGTCTGCTGTGGGGTGGCTTCCCGCGGCGAACGCTCGCCGCGGACGTCGTCGCCCACATGGCGCACGAGCCGACAGCCTGGTCGACGACCGCGCGGCTGCCGGCCGGAACGGTGTCACGCACGCTCGCGCGGCAGGACGTGGCGTTGCGGCCCGGGTCGGTCGACGTGACCTATGCCGCGACCTGCTGGTTCCGCAACCGGTTCGTGCCGCACCTCGTCGTCGCGACGGACGCCGGCCCTGTCACCGTCATGGTGCTTCCCCACGAGCGACTCACGACCCGGACCGGGTTCGACGAACAGGGCTATCACGGCGTACTCGTGCCGACGGAACGCGGTGCCCTGGCCGTGCTCGCGCGGGGTGGCGACGAGGTCGACGTCGAGGCCGCGGCGGCACGCGCGCTCGAGGCGCTGCAGTACTGACGCAGCGCCGCAGGCGTGGACCGCCGGTCGTCGACCGGAGTGATATAACGCGCGCATGAACGACACGCTGCGATACAAGCCGGGGCGGGGGCCGATCCGCGCGCCCCGCGGCACCGCGCTGTCCGCGCGCAGCTGGCTGACCGAAGCGCCGCTGCGCATGTTGATGAACAACCTCGACCCGGACGTCGCCGAGCGCCCCGACGACCTCGTCGTGTACGGCGGCATCGGCCGCGCCGCACGCGACTGGGATGCCTACGAGCGCATCGTGCGCTGCCTCCGCGAGCTGGGCGACGACGAGACGCTGCTGGTGCAGTCGGGCAAGCCCGTGGGCGTCTTCCGCACGCACGTGGACGCACCGCGCGTGCTGATCGCGAACTCGAACCTGGTCGGCCGCTGGTCGACGTGGGAGCACTTCCACGAGCTCGACCGCAAGGGGCTGATGATGTACGGCCAGATGACGGCCGGTTCGTGGATCTACATCGGCAGCCAGGGCATCGTGCAGGGCACGTACGAGACCTTCGTCGAGATGGGCCGACAGCACTACGGCGGCGACCTCGCCGGGCGCTGGATCCTGACCGCGGGGCTCGGCGGCATGGGCGGCGCGCAGCCGCTCGCGGCCACCATGGCCGGGGCCTCGATGCTCGCGATCGAGTGCCGGCCGGAACGTATCCAGAAACGGCTCGACACGCGCTACCTCGACGTGCGGGCCGACTCGCTCGACCATGCGCTCGACCTCATCGACCGTTCGGTCCGCGAGCGGAAGCCGGTCTCGGTGGGCCTGCTTGGCAACGCGGCGGAGGTGCTGCCGGAGCTGCTGCGACGCGGCGTGCGCCCCGACGCGGTCACCGACCAGACCTCCGCGCACGATCCCGTGAACGGCTACCTGCCGGAGGGCTGGTCCGTCGAGCAATGGGAGCACGCGAACGACCCCCATGCGGTCGAGCAGGCCGCGCGACGCTCGATGGCGAAGCACGTCCACGCCATGCTCGAATTCCGCCGTCTCGGCATCCCGGTGTTCGACTACGGCAACAACATACGTCAGGTCGCCTACGACGCCGGCGAGACCCACGCGTTCGATTTTCCCGGCTTCGTGCCCGCGTACGTGCGTCCATTGTTCTGTCGCGGCGTGGGGCCGTTCCGCTGGGTCGCGTTGTCGGGCAATCCCGAGGACATCCATCGCACCGACGCGAAGGTCAAGGAACTGATTCCCGACGACCCGCACCTGCACCGCTGGCTCGACATGGCGCGGGAACGCATCCAGTTCCAGGGCCTGCCGGCACGCATCTGCTGGGTCGGGCTCGGCCAGCGCCACCGGCTCGGGCTGGCGTTCAACGAGATGGTTGCGCGCGGTGAACTCGAAGCGCCGGTCGTGATCGGCCGCGACCACCTCGATTCGGGTTCCGTCGCGAGCCCCAACCGCGAGACCGAGTCGATGCAGGACGGTTCGGACGCCGTCGCGGACTGGCCGCTGCTCAACGCGCTGCTCAACACCGCGAGCGGCGCAACCTGGGTGTCGATCCACCACGGCGGCGGCGTCGGCATCGGCTACTCGCAGCACGCCGGGGTCGTGATCGTCTGCGACGGCAGCGAGGCGGCCGCGCGACGGATCGAACGCGTGCTCTGGAACGACCCGGCCTCGGGCGTCATGCGCCATGCCGACGCGGGTTACGCGACCGCGATCGAGTGCGCGCGCGAGCAGGGACTGAAGCTGCCGTTCCTGGAGGAAAAAAGTGTCTAGTGTCCAGTGTCTAGTGGTCAGCAGGAACGCGGCTGCCCGCGGCCCTTCCGACTAACCGCTAGACACTAACCGCTAGTCACTTCCTTCATGCTCACCCTCTGGCGCAACGCCTCGATCGCGACCTGTGACGAGGCGGGCCGCGTGTTCGAACGCGGCGCGATCGTCACCGACGACGCACGGATCGCGTGGGTCGGCGACGAACAGGACCTGCCCGCCGGCCTGCGCGCGGACCGCACGATCGAGCTCGCGCGCCGCTGGGTGACGCCGGGGCTCGTCGACTGTCACACGCACATCGTCTTCGCGGGTCAGCGGGCGGCCGAGTTCGCGCGGCGCACCGCCGGCACGAGCTATGCGGAGATCGCCCGCGAAGGGGGCGGCATCCTGAGCACGGTGCGTGCGACGCGCGGCGCGTCGGTCGAGGAACTCGCGCGGCAAAGCGCGCCACGCGTGCGCTCGCTGCTGGCGGAAGGCGTGACGACGCTCGAGATCAAGTCGGGCTACGGGCTGGAGTACGAGGCCGAGCGGCGCATGCTGCTGGCCGCGCGCCTGCTCGAGTCCAGGCTGCCGGTGCGGGTCGTCACCTCCCTGCTCGCCGCCCACGCGGTGCCGCCGGAATACGCGGGTCGGCCCGACGACTACGTCGGCCTGCTGGTCGACAGCTGGCTGCCGCGGTTTGCCGAGGAGCGTGTCCCGACCCCCGATCCGGCGGAGCGAAATCGCAAGCTGGTCGACATGGTGGACGCCTACTGCGAGAGCATCGCGTTCAGCGCCCCACAGTGCGATCGGCTGTTCGCGGCCGCGACCGCCCACGGCTGGCCCGTGCGCCTGCACTCCGACCAGATCGCGAACATCGGCGGCAGCCGCGTGGCCGCGAAGCACCGTGCGCTCGCCTGCGACCACCTCGAGTACGCGACCGAAGGCGACGCGATCGAACTCGCGCGCGCGGGCACGGTGGCCGTGCTGCTGCCGGTCGCCTACTACGTGCTGGCCGACCCGCGCCTCCCGCCGATCGAGCACCTGCGCGGGCACGGCGTGCCGATCGCCGTGGCGAGCGATGCCAATCCGGGCTCGGCGCCGGGCGCCTCGCTGCTCGTCGCGATGAACATGGCGCGACGCCTGTTCCACCTGAGCAGCGACGAGGTATTGCACGGCGTGACGCGTCACGCCGCGCGCGCACTCGGCCTGCAGGCCCGCTGCGGCACGCTGGCGCCGGAGCTCGATGCGGACTTCGCGGTCTGGTCAATCGAGTCGCTCGACGAACTCGGCTACTGGGTCGGCTTCAATCGTCGGGTCGATCGAGTCGCTCGACGAACGCGGCTACTGGGTCGGCTTCAATCCCTGCAGCATGGTCGTGCGCGGCGGCGAGATCGTGCTCGAGCGCGACGTGTGAGACGGCCCCCAAGGTCGACGCCGCCGGCGCTCGGTCACCGGTGAACGTCCGACACGGTGCCCCATTCCGGCGCGCCGGAGGTATCCTGCCCGTCCGCGCACGCCACGCCCGCATGCACCCATGAAACCGACTCCTTTCCTGCTCCACGCCGCCGCCGCCCTCGCGTTGCTCGCCTCCGGGTGCGACCGTCGCGACAAGGAAGAACCGCCGCCGACTCCGGAACCGCAATCGACCACGGCGACCGACGCGGCCTCCGGACACCTGCCGGCGGGCATCGCCTGGCTCGAGGGCGACGTCGACGCCGCATTCGCCGCGGCGAAGTCGACGGACAAGCCGGTGTTCCTCTACTGGGGCGCGGAGTGGTGCCCGCCCTGCGCACAGATCAAGTCGACGATCTTCAACAAGCGCGAATTCCAGGAGCGTTCGCGGTTGTTCGTCCCGGTGTACCTCGACGGCGACACGCCGCGTGCGCAGAAACACGGCGAGCGCTTCGGCGTCGTGGGTTATCCGACCATGATCCTGTTCCGGCCCGACGGCACCGAGATCACGCGGCTTCCCGGCGGTGTCGACGTGGCGCGCTACGCGACGATCCTCGACGTCGCGCTGCAGGACGCACGTCCGGTCAAGGACATCGTGGCCACGGCGCGGGCGGGCGGCCTCGTGCCGGCCAACGACTGGCGGCTGCTCGCCTACTATTCCTGGGGCACCGACGTCGACGGCCGGGCACTGCCGCAGGAGCAGCGCCTGCCCGCGTTCCGGACACTCGCGGCACGCTGCCCGCCCGAATTGCCCGGCGAATGCGGCCGGCTGTTCTTCGAATACCTGCACGAGGCCGCTGCCGCGACGGCCGACGACGAGCCCGCGTTCGACGGTCTCGAGCGTGCCGACGCGCGCCGCCGGCTGCTCGCGATGCTGCCGCTCGCCGGCGTGCAGGCGACCAACGTCGACAACCTGCTGTACGGCGCGAAGGATACGATCCCGCTGCTTTCCGACCCAGGGTCGGCGGAGCGACGCGAACTCACGCGCGCGTGGGGAGCGGCGCTCGACCAGATCGCCGCGCCCGCGACCGCGAGCAAGCTCTCGGCGCCGGAGCAGTTGTTGCTGCTGCGCGCACGCGTGATGCTCGCCCGGCTCGATGCCGGCGACGCGGCGCCGTTGCCGCCCGCGCTGCTCGACCAGGCGCGCCAGGCGGTCGCGTCCGTCGACGCAAGCACGACCGACGCCTACGCGCGCCAGGCCGCGATCAATGCGGCGGCCAACCTGTACTGGGAGGCCGGGCTGTCCGACGAGGCCAACGCGCTGCTCACGGCCGAGCTCGAGAGGTCCAAGTCGCCGTACTACTTCATGCTCGATCTCGCGGAACTCGCGGCGAAGGCCGGACGCAAGCAGGAAGCGGTGCAGTGGCTCGCACGCGCGTACCAGGGCGCCCAGGGACCCGCGACGCGCTTCCAGTGGGGCTACAACTACCTGGTCGGCATGCTCGAGATGACGCCCGAGGACACGGCGGGCATCGAGCGTGCCGGTCTCGCGGTCCTCGGCGAACTCGACGACGCCCCGGACGCGTTCTACCAGCGCACGCGCATGCGTCTCGAGCAGCTCGATTCGCGGCTGCTCGAATGGGGCAGCTCCGGCGAGGCCGCGAAAGTCGTCGCTACTCTGCGCACCCGCACGCAGCAGATCTGCGTCAAGCTGCCGGCCGACGATCCCGGCCGACGCAATTGCGAGCGTTTCCTCAATCCCGACGCGAAAGCCACTCGGGCCGCGTGAGCGCGTACTTGACGGCCGCACGCTCGTCGGGGCTGCGGCCCCCGATCACGTCCTGCGGGTACTCGAAGCGGCCACCGAACTTGAGCCCGCACTTCTGCATCACGCGCTGCGAGGCAAGGTTGCGCTCGAGCGTGCGCGCGGAGAGCCGCTCGGCGCGGATCGTCTCGAACGCGTGCCGCACCAGGGCAAGGCTGCCCTCGGTCGCATAACCCTGTCCCCAGGCGCTGCGACACAGGCGGTAACCGAGCTCGAGGTAGTCGGGCTCGATGCGATCGTCGCGCAGGTGGAACCAGCCGATGAAATCGCCGGTGTCGCGCAACTCGGCGGCGAAGTACCCGAGGCCCGGCTGCCTCGCGTAGATCTCGAACCAGCGCGGCAGGTAGATCTCGACGTAGCTCGCCCGCGGCGTGGCGACGCCGAACGTGATGTAGCGCATCACTTCGGGGTCGGAGTCGAGCTCGACCAGGCGGTCCACGTCGTCCATCTGGAACTGGCGCAGCCGCAGGTGCCCGGTCTCCAATAAGATGTGCACGTCCCACCCCTTCGTGACCGCGCGATGACCGAGACAGTCTACGATTTCCGCAGCGACAACGTCGGGGGCATCGCGCCCGAGCTGCTCGAGGCGATCACCGCGGCCAACGTCGGCACGGCGTCGCCGTACGGCGACGACGACTTCACGCGCGGCATGACGGCGCGCTTCCGGCGGACGTTCGAGCATGACCGCCTGTCGGTGTTTCCGGTCGCGACCGGCACGGGTGCGAACGCCGTGGCGCTCGCCGGGCTGGCGAACGCGTTCGGCGCCATCTACTGCCATGCGACGTCGCACATCAACGTCTACGAATGTGGTGCACCCGAGCATTTCACCGGCGCGAAGCTCGTGGCGCTGCAGGGCGCCGATTACAAGCTGCATCCGGAACCGCTCGCGGCTGCGCTCGGATTGGCCGGCCGCGGCAATCCGACGCGCGTGCAGCCGTTCGCGCTCAACGTCACGCAGCCGACGGATTTCGGCACGCTCTACACCGTCGAGGAAGTGCGGGCGCTCTGCGACGTTGCGCACCGCCACGGCCTGCTGGTCCACCTCGACGGCGCGCGGTTCGCCAATGCGCTCGCGGCACTCGATTGCACGCCCGCGGACATGACCTGGCGCGCCGGAGTCGACGTCGTGTCGTTCGGCGCCACCAAGAACGGCGCGATGAATGCCGAAGCCGTCGTCGTGTTCGACGAGGCGGCTGCCGCGCGGCTGCCCTTCCTGATGAAGCGTGGCGGACAGGTCCTGTCCAAGGCGCGATACGTCTCTGCCCAGCTCGACCGCTATCTCGCCGACGATCGCTGGCTCGAACGCGCCAGGGCCGCCAACGCGAATGCACGGCGCCTGGCCGAGCGTCTGACCGCGATCGACGGCGTCACGCTCGCAGGTCCGGTGCAGGTGAACATGCTGTTCACGCGCATGCCTTCGGCCGCGGTGGCTGCGCTCGACCGCGGGCCGTTCCACTATTACAAGCTCGGGCACGAGCAACGATTCGTCTGCCGGCACGACCAGGAGACGGCCGGCATGGACGCACTCGTCGCCGCGGTCGCGGGCACGCTCGCGTGAACGCCGCGTCGGACGCGGTTCGCACCACCCGGCTGGCATTCGTGCTCGCACTGCTCACGGCCGGCGTCCCCTCGCCGGTCTCGGGCGAATCGCTCGAAGCGATCCCGCTGCAGCATCGCCTCGCCGAAGAACTCGTCCCGATCCTGGAACCGCTGTTGCCACCCGGCGCAGCGCTCACCGGCACGGGCGACGTCCTGCTGGTGCGCGCCGACGCGGCAACGCTGCAGCAGGTGCGTGCGGCGCTCGCGACGCTCGATCGGCCGCCCCGGCAATTGTTGATCACGGTCGGGCAGTCGACCGGGCGCAGCGCGCGCGAGGCGAGCGCACGCGGTTCCGCGACGGTCGGTTCCGGGGACGTGCAAGTCGGCGTGAACCGGCCGCCCGCGGCGGACTCCGGCGCGCAGGTCGAGGTGCAGGACCGCCAGCATCGCGCCGACATCGGCAGCGTTTCGAGCGTCCGCGCGCTCGAGGGTCACGAGACCTACGTGGCCCTGGGTGAATCGCGACCATTCACGTCGGCATCGACGGCCGGTGGCGGGCGCGACGGCCCGGTGTACGGCCAGACGACCCAGCACCGCGAAGTGCAGACCGGCTTTCTTGCGACCCCGCGCGTCAGCGGCGACCGGGTCACGCTCGAAATTTCGCCGACCCAGCAGCAGCTCGGCAGCGGACCGCGCCCCGCCGCTGTCGCAACGCAAACCTTGACGACCATGGTGACCGGCCGGCTCGGCGAATGGATCGAACTCGGCGGCGTCGAAGGCACTCGCCAGGGCGGCACCACCGGCCTCGGCACGTGGGGCACGCGCGCGGAATTGACGCAGTACGCCGCATGGGTCAAGGTGGAGGAACTCCGATAAGAGCGCCGGCAGGTACACGCGGCATGTCGCAGGCCTCATCGCAGGCAGGATCGCAGGACCCGACGCTCGCCCGATTGAGCGTCGCGGTCGTCGGCGCGGGCCGCATCGGCTCGGAGCT
>JAJTCR010000201.1 GCA_021325695.1 Steroidobacteraceae bacterium
AGTGTTCGGCCTGAGCTTCGCCTTCGCGCTCGTCGCAGCGTTCGCGTACGCGTGGCTGGTGCCGGCGCCCGGCAGTGCGGTCGTCGCGGTCGCGCAGGGGCTGGTCGTCGGGGCTGGGATCGTGGCCGCCAGTTTCGGGATCAATTACCAGTTCGCCGGTCACGGCGCGAAACTCTGGTTGATCGACGGCGGCTACCACGCCGTGCAGTTCGTGCTCTACGGGCTGGTCATCGGGCTGTGGCGATGACGCGCGCACGGGTCGGCGACCGCGCTCGTTAGCTCGGGCGTCGAGGTGCCGCGCCGGGCCACGCCGCCGCCCACCACACCCGACGGTCGGTACATCGTCGTGCGCGGTCGGCTCTGGCGCGCCTCGGACCCTGGCCTCGAACCGGCGGAGCGCGAGCGACGGACCCACGCCCTGATGGATGCCCGCCGCCGCGTGGGTGCGGCCTTGCGTGCGCAGGACCGTGCGGCGCTCGCGCTCGCACGCCGTGACGTGCACGCGGCCAAGGTCGCGCTCGGCGAGCGCGGGCCGGTGTGGTGGACGGACGGCGCGCCGGACTGGAACCGTCGCCGCGTGGTCGATACGCCGTATGCAGACTGGTATGCGACACTCGCGTCACGGCAGCCCGATGATTGAGACGAGCGCCGGCGCATGAACACCGTCGAACCGATCTGCGTTCCGTCGCCGGCGAGCGGGGGCCGCGCCTCATGACCACAGCTGTCGAGGGAGCGTTGCCGCGGGCCGGTCCGCGGATCGTGCTGCGGCGCCTGCGCGCCGACGACCTGACCGCGTTCCAGGCATACCGGCACGACCCGGCGGTCGGTCGTTACCAGGGCTGGAGCGCGCAGAGCGACGACGCGGCGAATGCGTTCTTCGAGGAGATGTATCGGATCAAGTTGTTGCAGCGCGGCGCCTGGACGCAGCTCGCAATCGCCCGGCGCGAGGACGACGGCCTGATCGGCGACATCGGCATCCGCGTTGCCGAGGACGACAGCGAGGCCGAGATCGGATTCACGCTCGGGCGGACGGCGCAGCGCCAGGGCCTCGCGACCGAAGCCGTCACCGAGACCTGCGCGCTGATCTTCGAGCGCACGCAGGCACGGCGAATCCTCGCGATCACCGACGCCCGCAACGTCTCGGCGGTGCGGCTGATCGAGCGCATCGGCATGCGACGGATCGCGACGGCTGACGCCATGTTCCGCGGCGAGCCCTGCATCGAGTACACCTACGAACTGCCACGACCGATTGCGGCGCCTCGACCGCATGTCGCGGCACCCCTCGCCGACTGGCAGGCGCGTCGGGCGGCGGCCCGCGGTCGACACGCCGCGCGCTACGACGCGACCGAGGCGCGCACGTACGGGTCGACGCCGGGTCTCGGCTGGCTGACCGCGGCCGAGCAGGACGCCTACCTCGACGACCTGCGATCCCACATCGCCCTCCCGCCCGGCACGGCCGTGCTCGACGTAGGTGCGGGCACCGGCGTGCTCTGCGGCGTGCTCGCGCGGCTGCCGGGGCTCGAGCTGACCGCGCTGGAACCCTCGTCGGCCATGCTCGACGTGCTGCGTAGCCGACCCGAACTCTCCCAAGTCACCACCGTGCAGGGTTTCTGTGACGCGCCCGACGACGAGGCGCTGTTCCCGGCGGCCCGATTCGACGTGATCGCCTCCCGCCAGGTCGTGAACGGCCTCTACGATCCGCTCGCCGCATTCCGATGCTGGCGTCGCTGGCTCCGACCTGGCGGTGCGGTGCTCGTGATCGACGGGCTGTATGGGCGCGACGGCTGGCGCGGCGCGTGGGAAGAAGAGATCGACGCGCTGCCGCTGTCGGCGTGCCAGACGATGGCCACGGTACCGTACCTGCTCGAAGCGTCGGGCTTCCACGTGCGTGTCGTGCAGCGCATGGCCACCGTCAACGAGCTCGCGACCACGCGCACGCCGCGCTACGTCGTCGTCGCGACCGCCTGAGCGCCGACCGGGGTCGCGCATTCGAGCGCATCGTCGACGAGTTCGATCCAGTGTCGCACCGGGACCCGGCTCGCCTGCCGCAGGTGCTCGAGGCAGCCGACGTTGGCGGTCGCGATCACATCCGGCGCGGCGCCCATCAGTGACGCGAGCTTCCGCGCACGCAGCTCCTGCGACAGCTCCGGCTGCAGCAGTGAATAGGTGCCCGCGGAGCCGCAGCAGAGCGTCGCATTCGCGACCGGCACGAGTTCGCAGCCGACGGCCCGCAGGATCGCCTCGACCTTGCCTGCCGTCGCGAGGTGCTGGCCGTGCTGGAGCGAGCAGGGCGCCTGCCAGGCGACGCGCAGCCTCGGGCCACTCACCCCACGCGCGGCATGGAGCCGGGCGAGGCTCGCGACGTCGATCACCTCGCACAGGTCGCGTGTTGCCGCGGCGACCCGAGCGCCGGCACGGCGGAGGTCGGGCGATGCGTGCCTCAGCACGTGGTCGTAGTCCTTGGCGAACACGCCACAGCCGCTCGCGGTGCTGACGATCGCCTCGACGCCGTCGTCGAGCCGGCGGGTGCCGGCGACGACGTTGCGGCGCACCTTGCCGAGCGCGGTGTCGATGCGCCCGAGGTGATGGTCCATGGCGCCGCAGCAGCCGATCTCGTGCGCGGCCACCAGTGCGATGCCGAGCCGGTCCAGCACGCGCGTGGTGGCGGCGTTGATTTGCGGCGCGAGCCCCGGCTGCACGCACCCCTCGAGCACCACCATGCGGCGGACGTGGCGGGAGATCGGATTTGACGTCGCGACCATCCGTGCGGTCCGGGGCGATGGCGGCAACCACGGCATCGAGGCGCGCGGCATCAGGCCGCGCAGCGCCTGCGCGAGACGCACGATCGGCGTGAACAGCGACCGTCGCGTCGCCACCGCGAGCAGCGCCGCGCGCAGCAGCCGCTCGCGCAGCGCGCGCGGTGCCGGCGGCGGTCGGACCTGCACCAGATCGCGACCGAGGTCGACGAGCCTGCCGTACTCCACGCCTGACGGGCACGCCGTCTCGCACGCGCGGCAGGTGAGACACCGGTCGAGGTGCGTCCGCGTCGTCTCACTGGCGGCGCCTCGCTCGACCAGATCCTTGATCAGGTAGATCCGGCCGCGCGGGCTGTCGAGTTCGTTGCCGGTCACCCGGTAGGTCGGGCACGCCGGCAGGCAGAAGCCGCAGTGCACGCAGCGGCGGATCAGCTCGCGCGCCTCTGCCGCGTGCGCGTTGCCGACCAGGACCTCGGCGGGGCGGGAGTACATCGGACTCGCAGTGGACTCAAAGCGCCGCGTACAGGCGGCCGGGGTTCAGGATACCGGCCGGGTCGAACGCGTGCTTCACGTTGCGGTGCAGCTCGAGCATCGCGGGGGGCAGGGGCGCGAACACTTCGTCGCCCGCCGACGCGCCGCGGAAGCACGCGGCATGCCCGCCGGCCGCGCGCGCGATCGCGTGTGCGCTGGCCGCGTCGAGACCCGCGACCCACCGTTGCAGGCCGTTCCATTCAAATGCAAACGAGGTGCAGTGCTCGAGCGCGGCCAGCGGCGCGACCGCCGGCACGTGCAGGCGCCACAGCGGTCCATGGGCTGCGTTGAAATGGTCGAGTCGCTGCTCGCGAACGTCGCTCCAGAACCGCGCGGCGCTGTCCGCCTCGACCGTATCGCCGCCGACGAGCGCCGCCACCGCGTCGAGAGCCGGCGCGGAGCCTTCGAGTCGCACGTGCAGGACCCCTGCATGCCAGTGACTGGCGGTGACCGGAGCTCCGCCTTGAGTCGCGGCGGCGAGCCGGTCGATGGCTTTGCGCGCATCGACGGCTTGGCGCAACGTGCGTGAGCCGACGGCGACGGGGAGGACCTTGAGGGACACGTCCAGGATCACGCCGAGGATGCCGAGCGATCCGGCCAGCAGCCGCGAGACGTCGTACCCGGCCACGTTCTTCATGACCTCGCCGCCGAAGCGCAGCACGCGACCGTCGCCGGTGAGCAACCGGGCGCCCAGCACGTAGTCGCGCACGGGGCCACGCGCGACGCGCGCCGGGCCGGACAGCCCGGCCGCGACGACTCCGCCGATCGTCGCGGCGTCGCCGAACCCGGGGGGTTCGAACGACAGCCGCTGGCCGCGAGCCCCCAAGAGAGCCTCGAGCTGTCGGAGTGGCGTGCCGGCGCGGACGCGCACCACCAGTTCGGCCGGATCGTAGTCGAGCACGCCGGTGTGCGCCGACAGCTCGAGTGGCACCGCGTCGACCGCGCGCCCATAGAAGCGCTTGGTGTCGCCGCCGACGATGCGCAGCGCGGTGCGCGTCGCGGTGGCACGGCGGACACGCTCGGCCAGCTCCTCCGTCCGGTCAGCATCGTCGATGGGCATCGTGGCGCACCCGTTCAGAAACGCGGCAGGTGTCCGTGCGGCAGCTTGCCGCCGTGCACGCGCATTGCGCCATAGTCGGCGCAGCGGGAGAGCGTCGGCACGGCCTTGCCCGGGTTGAGCCTTGCCGCCGTGCACGCGCATTGCGCCATAGTCGGCGCAGCGGGAGAGCGTCGGCACGGCCTTGCCCGGGTTGAGCAGCCCCGCCGGGTCGAACGCGCGCTTCAGCGCGTGAAACGCCTCGAGTTCCGCCGTGCCGAACTGCGAGCACATCGGCCCGAGCTTCTCGACGCCGACGCCGTGTTCGCCGGTCACGGTGCCGCCGACGGCAACGCACGCCTCGAGGATGTCGGCGCCGAAGCGCTCGGCGCGCTCGAGTTCGTCGCCACGCCCCGCGTCGAACAGGATCAGCGGGTGCAGGTTGCCGTCGCCGGCGTGGAACACGTTGGCCACGGCGAGACCGTGCTCGCGCGAGAGCGCGTCGATGCGCTCGAGCACGCCCGCGAGATGGCGCCGCGGGATCGTGCCGTCCATGCAGTAGTAGTCGGGCGCGAGCCGGCCGACGGCGGGGAACGCCGACTTGCGCCCCGACCACATCCGGCGGCGCTCCTCGGCGTCGCGCGCCACACGGACGGAGGTCGCGCCCGCGCGCCCGAGCAGGTCGCGCGCCTGCTCGAGCTCGCGCGCGACGTCCGCGTCGAGGCCGTCGACCTCGCAGAGCAGCAACGCCTGCGCGTCGAGCGGGTAACCGCACTTCGCGAATTCCTCGGCGGCGCGGATCGCGGCTGCGTCCATCATCTCGAGGCCGGCCGGCACGATGCCGGAAGCGATGAGGGCGCCAACCGCATCGGCGCAACGCCGGACGTTGTCGAACGCCGCGAGCAGGAGTTCGACGCGGCGCGGGAGCGGCAGCAGGCGCACGGTGACTTCGACGACCACGCCGAGCATGCCCTCCGATCCGACGACCG
>JAJTCR010000202.1:0-6003 GCA_021325695.1 Steroidobacteraceae bacterium
GCAGTTCCTCGGGCTTGGTCCGGTTCCAGGTCCCGTCGGCCGGGCGCCAGTAGGCGTCGTGGTAGCTCATGACGAACAGGGCGCCGTCGAGCGAATTGGGCGCGACATCGAGTTCGTCCACCTCGGCGGTGAGCTGTTTCACGTTACCGAGACGATCGCCCTTGTAGCGCTCGGCGATGCCTTTCTGCGCGAACTTCGCGTACGGGGGATTGTTGTAGGCAATCACCTCGCCCTTGACGCCCACGGCACGCGCGAGCAACTCGGCGTTGTATCCGCCGGCGGAGAAGACGTCGATCACGCGCCAGCCGGGTTTCACGCCGAGGAACGCGAGCACTTCCCTGGCGTGACGCCGCGCATCCTGGTCGCGATCAGCGGCCGGGCGGTCGGGACTGGCGAACGCTGCTTCGAGCGCCGCCGCATCGGAGCCGGCCTCGGCCATTTGGGGCGCGGCCATGACGTTCGCCGCCAGCAACAGGAAAGCAGACAGGCCGAGGACAGCCATGCGTTGCGGTGTGCGGTGCATGCGGAAAACTCCTGCGAACTCGTTGTGCTGGAACGCGAAACCACTCAGGCGGCTTTCGCGTGGCCCGCGAGCACGTCGCGGAACGCCTGCGCCTCGCGCAGCAGCCACTCGCGGAAGCCCGCGATCAGGGGTTCCTTGGCTCGCGCCTCGGGCACGATCAGATGGTAGTGCAGGTCGAGCTCGATGACGCGCGAAAACGGCAGGACGAGCCGGCCCTGCGCCAGGTCGTTGACGGCGTACGCGAGTCGTCCAAGCGCGACGCCCTGGCCTTCGCACGCGGCCTGCAACGCGAGGTGGCTGTCGTCGAGACAAAGCCCGCACTCGATTTCCAGCCCGGGCTCACCCGCGGCGCGCAGCCACTCGGTCCACGACGGCGGTCGGCCCACGCGCCGCATCGATTCGTCCTGCAGCAAGCGCACGCGGGCGAGGTCGGCCGGTCGACGCAGCTGGTGTCGACGCACGAAAGCCGGCGAAGCCACGGGTGCCACCACCTCGTTGAACAGCTCGTCGTTGACGACCGAGTCGAAACTGCCGCGTCCGAACCGCACGGTGAGGTCGATGTCGTCGCGGTCGAAGTCCACGGGCACCGTGCTCGTGACGAGGCGCACGCGAACCTCCGGCATGTCGGCCGCGAGCGACGGCAGTCGCGGCAGCAGCCAGCGCGTCGCGAACGACGGCGACACGCCGATCACGAGTTCGCCTTCGCGTCCCTGCTGACGCAGGGCCTGCACGCCGCGGGCGATGCGTTCGAAGGCTTCGCGGAAGTGTTCGGCGGCCAGGTGTCCGTCGCGCGTCAGTTCGAGGCGGCGGCTCGTGCGCTGGAACAGCGTCACGCCGAGGAACTGTTCGAGGCCGCGGATCTGGTGACTGATCGCCGCGGGGGTCACGTGCAATTCACGCGCGGCCTTCGTGAAGCTGAGCGAACGCGCTGCCGCTTCGAACGCCCGCAGCGAGGTCAGCGGCGGCAGTGACCGGGGCATGGATGACTTCCTTTCAACATCGCGATTACTATTTCTAGTTTCCGGGGCATTCCGCTCCCTCCTAAGCTCGATTGGCCCGTGAGGATACACAAACTTCACCCGCGGCTGCGCCCGGCCGGGGCCGCCCTGTTCCTCGACGTCGACGGCACGTTGATCGAATTCGGCCCAGCGCCTGACGATGTCGAGGTCGATGCCGTCACACTGAAATTCCTGCAGGATGCGTCCGACAGCTTGAACGGCGCACTGGCGCTGATCAGTGGACGCTCGCTCGCGCAGCTCGACGCGTTGTTCGGATACGCGCGCTTTCCGGCCGCCGGGCTGCACGGACTCGAGCGCCGTGACGCGCGGGGGCGCCTGCACGTGCACCCCACCGAACGCCTGCCGCAACCGCTCCTCGACGAACTGGGCGAGATCGCGGAGCGCCACCCGGGCGTGCTGCTGGAGGACAAGGGCCGCGCCGTCGCGCTGCACTACCGGCAGGCCGCAAGCCTGCAGGAGATGCTCGAGCGCGAGGTGCACGCGCTGGCACGACGACACGGCGGAAATGACCTGCAGGTTCAGCCCGGCGCTTATGTACTCGAGCTGAAGCCTTCCGGTATCACGAAAGCCCATGCCATCGAGGCTTTCATGCTGGAGCCACCCTTCGCCGGGCGCACGCCGCTGTTCGCAGGCGACGACCTCACCGACCTGCACGGCTTCGACGCGGTGGAACGCCGCGGCGGCGTGTCGATCGCCGTGGGGCCGCGCGTCACCGCGATGGTGGCGACCACTGCGCCGTCCGAACTGCGCGCTTTGCTCGAGGAGTTCCTCGGCCGCAGGGCGACGGCGTGACGCCCGCCCACGGTCCCGATCTCGACCTGGGCGTCATCGGCAACTGCGAGGTCGCCGGCCTCGTCGATCGGCTCGGGCGTCTCGTGTGGGGCTGCCTGCCACGACTCGACGGCGATCCCGCGTTCAACGCGCTGCTCACCCCGCTCGGCGGCGATTCGCCGACGGGGGTGTTCGCGGTGGAGCTGCAGGGGCCGGTCGATGCGACGCGTCGCTACGTGCGCAACTCCGCGGTGCTCGAGACCGTGCTGCGCGGCTCCCAGGGCGACTCGGTGCGCATCGTCGATTTCTGCCCACGCTTTCGCCGGCGTGGTCGCATCTTCCGACCGATGCAGTTCGTCCGTATCGTCGAACCGCTCGCGGGCCGCCCCGTCGTGCGCATCCGCCTGCGACCCTCGACCGGCTACGGCGACGGCGAGCCGCAGCGCCACACGGGCACGCACAACATCTGCTTCTTCACGCCGCTGCTGCGTTACCGCGTCACGACCAACGCTTCGCGCACCCATGCGTCCGACGAAGGCTGGTTCGTGCTCGACGCGCCGGCCGCATTCGTGATCGGGCCCGACGAGACGCTCGACGACGCGCCGCTCACGATCGCGCGGCAATTCCTCGAGGCCACCGTCGACTACTGGCAGGAATGGGTGCGCGGCCTCGCGATCCCGGTCGAATGGCAGGAGGCGGTGATCCGCGCCGCCATCACGCTGAAACTCTGTACCTACGAAGACACCGGCTCGGTGCTGGCGGCGCTCACGACCTCGATTCCCGAGCACGCGGGCAGCCAACGAAACTGGGACTACCGCTATTGCTGGTTGCGCGACAGCTACTTCGTGATCCAGGCCCTCAACCGGCTCGGCGCGACGCGCACGATGGAGGCCTACCTGCGCTACATCGACAACGTGTCGATCCGGACGCAGGGCGAGCCGCTGCAACCGCTGTACGGGATGGCGGGCGAAACGAAGATCACCGAGTGGATCGCGACGGGGCTCGCCGGATACCGCGGCATGGGCCCGGTCCGCGTCGGCAACCTTGCCTACCTGCAGCGCCAGAACGACGTTTACGGCGCCGTGGTGCTCGCCGCCGCGCAATCGTTCTTCGACCAGCGCCTGAGCGCGCCGGGCGATCACGGCCTGTTCCAGCGTCTCGAGCGGCTGGGCGAGCGCGCTTCGGCGATCTACCTGCAGCCCGACTCCGGGCCGTGGGAATTCCGGGGAATGGAACGCACGCACACCTTCTCCGCGTCGATGTGCTGGGCCGGCTGCGACCGGTTGTACCGGATCGCGAACCTGCTCGGCCTGCCGGATCGCGCGGCATGGTGGGGCAGCCGCGCACACGAGATGCGCGAGACGATCCTGCGCGCCGCGTGGAACGAGTCGCGCCAGGCGTTCTCCGGCAGCTTCGGCGGCGACGAACTCGACGCGACCTCCGTGCTGCTGCCGGAACTCGGCATCGTTAGCGGGACGGACCCGCGCTTCCTGAGCACGCTTGCGGCGATCGAGCGCGAACTCAAGTTCGGCGACTGGCTGTTCCGCTACCGGCATCCCGACGACTTCGGCACGCCCGTCACGGCATTCACGATCTGCGCGTTCTGGTACATCAATGCGCTCGCCGCCGCTGGACGACGCGACGAGGCGCGCGAACACTTCCAGCGGCTGCTCGAACGCCGCACACCGCTGGGCCTGCTGTCGGAGGACATCGAGCCCAACACGGGGGAGTTATGGGGCAATTTTCCGCAGACGTACAGCATGGTCGGCATCATCAACTGCGCCGTGCGCCTGAGCCGGGCGTGGGAGGACGTGCTGTGAGCCGCCTGGTCTCGGTATCCAACCGGGTCACCGTGCCGCGTCGCTCGGTGACGCCGGGCGGACTGGCGCTCGGGGTGCACGCGGCCATGCAGGCGCGCGGCGGCCTCTGGTTCGGCTGGAGCGGCGAAGTCGCCGAGCGGGAGCCCGATGCCGCGCGCATCGTGATCCGTGACAGGATCGCGTACGGCACGATCGAGCTCACCCAGGCCGACCACGAGCAGTACTACCTCGGCTTCTGCAACGGCGCGCTCTGGCCGCTGTTCCACTACTTCCTCGACGCCGTGCACTACCACGACGAGCAGTACCACCTGATTCCCCTCGCACAGGAGTTGCGCGCGCTCGGCGCCCAGCAGCCGGTCGGTTTCTTCCTGCACATCCCGTTCCCACACGTCGAGGCACTGCGCGCGCTGCCGGTCTATGGCGAACTCATGCGGGCGCTGATCGACTTCGACCTGGTCGCGTTCCAGACCGAGCGCGACCTCGAGTGCTTCCGCTCGGCGGTGGTCGATCTCTGGGGACCGGAGGCGATCGCAGCCGACGGCGGCGTCGTGGCATGTGGCCGCCGCACCTGCCTCGATCACATCCCGATCGGCGTCGACGTCGACGCGATCCAGGCGGCCGCGCTCGCCGCCAGCTCGTCGGAGGCGGTGCAGCGCATGGTCGCGGGGCTGGTCGGTCGCCGCTGCGTGATCGGCGTCGACCGGCTCGACTACAGCAAGGGCCTGGTCGAACGCTTCGATGCCTACGCCCGTTTCCTCGAGGAGTATCCGGAGAACCAGGGCCGCGTGACGTTCCTGCAGATCGCGCCGCTCTCGCGCACCGACGTGCGCGCCTACGCGCACCTCCGCCGCTCGCTCGAGCAGGCCGCGGGACGCGCCAACGGCAAGTACGCCGACACCGACTGGACGCCGATCCGCTACCTCAACCGCAATTACCCGCACCAGTGCGTCCTCGGGTTCATGCGCGCCTCGCAGGTCGGACTCGTGACGCCGCTGCGTGACGGCATGAACCTCGTGGCCAAGGAGTTCGTCGCGGCCCAGGACCCCGACGATCCCGGCGTGCTGGTCCTGTCCACGCTCGCGGGTGCTGCACGCGAGCTGGCCGGGGCGCTGCTCGTGAACCCGAAGGACACTCGTGGCGTCGCGCGGGCGATCCAGCAGGCGCTGCAGATGCGACTGCCGGAGCGCCGCGACCGGCACCAGCAGATGCTCGAGGTCCTGCGGCGCAACGACATCGCGGCCTGGCACACGCGGTTCGTGGAACGACTCCAGGCGACCCACACGCCGGCGCCGTCCGCACTGTCGACGACGCGCGTGACCGCGAAGGCTAGTTAGTTTCCCCGCGTCGGCGCCGGAAGCGTCGCGGTATAGTCGGCGGACAAGACGCGCTCAGCGCGTGGCCGACCGGGGAAACGATCATGACCGAGACGAGTGGCGGCGAGGTCCTCGCGCGGATGCTGCAGGCCGAGGGCGTCGAGAAGGTCTTCGGCATCATCGACGGCACCTACTTCGGGTTCTATTCGAGCCTGCACAAGCTCGGCATCGAGATCGTCACGCCCCGGCACGAAACCTGCGCCGCGCACATGGCCGGCGCCTACGCGCGGCTCACGGGCAAGCTGGGCGTCTGCATGGCGAGCAACGGCCCCGGCGTCGCGAACCTGTTGCCAGGCCTCGTCGTCGAGAACGCCGAGGGCAATCGCGTGCTCGCGGTCACGAGTTGCCGACGTCCGCAGATCGTCTATCCCGACCGTGGCGGCGCGTATCAGGCGTTCGACCAGGTGGGGGCGATCAAGCATTTCGCCAAGTGGAGCAACGCGGTCGTCTCGTTCGATCGCGTGGCCGAACTCGGCCGCACGGCGCTGCGCAACTGT
>JAJTCR010000202.1:6011-9969 GCA_021325695.1 Steroidobacteraceae bacterium
CCACGGCAGTTCCGTCGCACGCAGGCGCTGGTGCATGCACCGGACCAGGTCGTCGAGGCAGCGGAGCTGCTCGCCGCCGCCGACTTGCCGCTCATCCATGCGGGCAGCGGCGTGATTCACGCGGCCGCGTACGAGGAACTGCGTCGCGTGGCCGAACTGCTCTGTGCACCGGTCACGACCAGCTGGGCCGCGCGCGGCGTGCTGCCCGAGACGCACCAGCTCGCGCTGCCCATGCCCCTGATCAAGCTCAACAACCAGGTGCGCAACGACGCCGACGTCGTGCTGGTGGTGGGCTCGCGGCTCGGCGAGACCGACTGGTGGGGCAAGGCGCCGTACTGGCGGCGGCCTTCCGAGCAGACGATGATCCAGGTGGACGTCGACGGTCACGTCCTCGGCGCGAACAAGCCGGCGACGGTGGCCGCGCTCGCCGACGCGAAGCTGTTCCTCGGCGCGCTCGGCGACGCGCTCGAGAGCCGGACCGGCCGCATGAACCTCGATGCGCGACGGCGGCAACTCGAGAAGTACCGCGAGGTCATCCGCGCCGAGCGCGCGAAGCTCGACGAGAAGCTGCAGGACTTCGCCGTGCCGATGAATCCCGCGCACGTCGCGCACGTCTGCCAGCAGGTGTTCCCCGAAGGCTCGACGCTGGTCGCGGACGGCGGCAACACCGCGGTCTGGGCGATGATGTTCCACGAGATGCGCGTGCCGAACACGCTGCTGTCGACGTTCAAGTTCGGCATGCTCGGCGCGGGCGTCGCGCAGGCGCTCGGCGCCGCCGTCGCGCGGCCCGACCTGCCGGTCTGCTGCATCATCGGCGACGGCGCAATGGGCTTCCACCCGCAGGAGATCGAGACCGCGGTTCGCAACGGGTTGCGCGTCGTCTACGTGGTCGTCTGCGACCGGCAATGGGGCATGGTCAAGATGAATCAGCAATTCGCGCTGAAGCCGCTCAAGACGCTGATCCGGAAGTCGCTCGGGCCCGGCGAAACCATCAAGGCCGACCTGGGCGAGATTCGTTTCGACAAGGTCGCCGAGGCGATGGGCGCCCACGGCGAGCGTGTCGCCGACCCGCGCGCGCTTGGTGCGGCGCTCGAACGCGCGCTTGCGAGCGGCGGCCCTGCCGTCGTGCACGTCGACGTCGACCCGGTGAAGCACATGTGGGCACCCGGCCTGATGCACTTCAAGGACATGCACCTGGAACCCAAGGGCTAGGAGCCGCCGGTGTCGCGGCGATGAACGAACTCGACGCGGTGCGGCTGAACTTCAGCCCTGGGTCGCTCGTCGCGCTCGACGTGATCCTCGCGTTCGTGCTGTTCGGCGTCGCGCTCGACATGCGCGTGCAGGATTTCAAGGGCATCCTGACCGCGCCGCGCGGCACGCTGATCGGCCTGCTGGCGCACTCGGTGCTGCTGCCAGCCGTGGCGTGGGCGCTCACGATGGTGCTGAAGCCCGCACCGAGCATCGCGCTCGGCATGATCCTCGTCGCGTCCTGCCCGAGCGGGAACATCTCCACCTTCCTCGTCAACTACGCGCGCGGCAACACGGCGCTCTCGGTGACGATCGCGGCGTTCTCGATGCTGGGCTCCGTCGTGTTCACCCCGTTCAACCTCTCCTTCTGGGGCCAGCTGAACCCGTCGACGCGCCCGATCCTCCACGCGGTCACGCTGAGCCCCTGGGAGGTCTTCGGCACGATCGTCGTGCTGCTCGGCATCCCGACCGTGCTCGGCATGTGGGTCGCGCACCGATGGCCGCGGTTCGCCGCGCGCGCGCGGGGCGCGTTCCGGACGCTGTCGTTGCTGTTCTTCGTGCTCTTCGTGGTCGGCGCACTCGTCGCCAACTGGGATTTCTTCCTGAAGTACGTGGGGCGAGTCGTGCTGTTCGTGTTCCTGTTGAACGCGTTCGCGCTGCTCACCGGGTATTTCACGGCCCGTGTCTTTCGACTGCTCGAAGGAGACCGGCGCGCAGTGGCGTTCGAGGTCGGCATCCAGAACTCCGGCTTCGGCCTCGTGCTGGTGTTCAACTTTTTCGGCGGGCTCGGCGGCATGGCCATCGTCGCCGCCTGGTGGGGCATCTGGCACATCCTGGTCGGCACGACGCTCGCCTCGATCTGGCGGCGCTTCCCACCGCCGCCCGTGCGCATGCAGGCCGAGGTTGCCGCGTGAGCGGTCGTCGAATCTTCGTGACGGGCGCGGCCGGTTACCTCGGCAGCACGCTGGTGGCTGGGCTCGCGCCACGGCTGCAGGCCGGCGAGTTCGACCTGGTCGTCGCGAGCGACGTTCGCGAGGTGCCGGCCGCGAAACGATTGCCGGGCGTCGAATTCCACGTCCACGACGTCCGGATGCCCGGCCTCGACGCTCCGTTGGCGAGCCGCCGCATCGACACCGTGGTGCACCTCGCCGCGATCGTGACTCCGGCGGCGAAGTCGAATCGCCAGCTGGAATACGCCGTCGACGTGCTCGGCACGCGCAACGTGCTGGAGGCTTGCGTCGCCACGTCCGTGCGGCAGCTCGTTGTCACCTCGAGCGGTGCGGCGTACGGGTATCACGCCGACAATCCCGAGTGGCTCACCGAAGACGACCTGGTGCGCGGCAACGAGGCGTTCGCCTACTCGCACCACAAGCGACTGGTCGAGGAGATGCTCGCGGAGTACCGGCGGGACCATCCGTCGTTGCGGCAGGTGGTGTTCCGCGTGGGCACGATCCTCGGCGAGAGCACGCGCAACCAGATCACGGCACTGTTCGAAAAGCCGTATCTGATCGCGATCCGCGGCTCGCGCAGCCCGTTCGTGTTCGTCTGGGACCGCGACGTCGTCGGCGCGATCGAGCACGCGATCCGTACCGACGCCGCGGGCATCTACAACGTCGCGGGCGACGGTGCGCTGAGCGTCCGGGAAATCGCCGCGCGGCTCGGTAAGCGCTGCATGACGTTCCCGCCGGCATTGCTGCGCGGTGTGCTGGCGGCGCTGCACCCGCTCGGGCTGTCGCAATACGGGCCGGAGCAGGTGGACTTCCTGCGTTACCGTCCGGTGCTTTCGAACCGGCGACTCAAGGAACAGTTGGGGTACGTGCCACGGATGACGTCGTCCGAGGTCTTCGATTTCTATTGCCGCACGCACAACCTCGGGCTGCGCGCATGAGGCGCACGTTCGCCGATGCGGTCGTCGTCGTCAGCGGTGCCGGCGGCGGACTCGGTCGTGCCCTGGCGGCAAGTTTCGGGCGCCGCGGCAGTCGCGTGACGCTGCTCGATCGCGATGCCGAGTCCGTCCGGGCGGCCGGCGACGAACTCTCGTCGTCGGGCATCGACGTGCTCGCCCTGCCCTGCGACGTCACGGACGAACAGGCGTGTGCCGCGGCCGTGCGAAGCTGCATCGAGCGTTACGGTCGCATCGACGTGCTGGTCAACAATGCCGGGATCACGCATCGCAGCGCATTCGAGGTGACGCAGATGCAAGTGCTGCGCCGCGTGATGGACGTGAACCTCTTCGGCGCGATTCACCTCACCCGCGCCGCGCTGCCGCACCTCAAGCGCAGGCGCGGCCTGATCGTCGCCCTTTCGAGCGTTGCCGGGTACACGCCATTGATCGCCCGCACCGGCTATGCGGCCAGCAAGCACGCGCTGCACGGCTTCTTCGAGAGCCTGCGCACCGAACTCGCGCCGGACGGCGTCGGCGTGATGATGGTGTGCCCGTCGTTCATCGCCACCGGCATCGACCGCCATGCGCTCGGGCCTGACGGCGACGCGGCAACCCACGCGCAAGTCGTCGTGGGCCATCGGTTGCAGCCGCACGACGTCGCCGAGCGCATCGTGCGCGGCGCCGAACGCAACTGCCGCAGGCTGCTGATCGGACGGACGGCCCATGCGGCGTGGTGGGTCAGCCGCCTCGCGCCGGCCCTGTATGAGCGACTCATGGCGAGCCGGTTGCGGGACGAAATCAAATGAAGGCGTGCACGGCGAAGAC
>JAJTCR010000203.1 GCA_021325695.1 Steroidobacteraceae bacterium
CAGTACATGTAGACGTTGCGCGGGTCGCGCAGCCGGTTGAGCCGTTCGAGTTCCGCCGCGAGCGGCTGCAGTGCGCGCGGCAGTCGCGACATCATGTTCTGCGGCAGCAGCGGCGCCACGATGCGCGCCAGCGCCGTGTTCACGCGGAACCCGAGCATCTCACCGATGCCGAGCACGTAGTCGTAATACTCGACGTCGTAATCCTTGTCGAGGTCGGCGAGCCGGGCGGCGAGCTTTACCGCGTCGTGCGACCCGCCCAGCTGGTCGACGAGGCCCAGGCGTTTCGCGTCGGCGCCCGACCAGACGCGGCCCTGCGCGATCCCGTCGACCGCGGCGACCTCTTTCTTGCGCGACTTCGCCACCAGGGTGATGAAGCGCTCGTATTCGTGGTCGATGCTCTGCTGCAGGACGTCCCGGGTCGCGTCGCTCATCGGGCGGACCGGGCTGAACTCGCCGGAGAGCGCGGTCGTGCCCACGCCGTCGACGTGCACGCCGAGGCGCTCGAGCGAGCGCTGGAACGTCGGGAACATGGCGAAAATGCCGATCGACCCCGTCAGCGTGGCCGGGCTTGCGACGATGCGATCCGCGTCCATCGCGATGTAATAGCCGCCCGACGCGGCGAGCGTGCTCATCGACGCCACGACCGGCTTGCCGTCTGCGCGCAGTTCGGCGACCTCGCGCCGGATCACTTCGGAGGCGAACGTGCTGCCGCCCGGACTGTCGATGCGCAGCACTACGGCCTTCACGTCTTCGTCGAAGCGTGCCTCGCGCAACTGCGCCGCGAGCGTGTCGGAGCCGATCGTGCCCGGCGCCTGTTCACCCGGCAGGATCTCGCCCGAGGCCACGATGTAGGCCACCTTGTCGACCGGCTTGCTCGCGAGTGCGTCGGACGAGTGCACGTTCGCCAGGTACGCCTCGAAGTCGACGCCCTTGTACGAATGCAGGTCCTCGTCCTCGCCCGTGATCTCGGCGAGCCGGTCCTCGACTTCGTAGCGGCCCTTGAGCTCGGTGACGAGCCCCGCGTCGAGTGCCACCTTGGCGAGATCGCCGCCTGCGGCGCGGAGTGCCTCCGGCGCGTTGTCGGCATACTGCTGGATGGCCGCGGGCTCGATGCCACGGGCCTTCGCGACGTCCGCCTTCCAGATGCCCCAGACCGAATTGAGCCACGCGAGGCTCTCCTCACGCTCGGCCGGCGACATGTCGTTGCGCGTGAACATCTCGACGGCCGACTTGTACTGGCCCACGCGGAACACGTTCCAGTCGATCGAGAGCTTGTCGAGCGCGTCCTTGACGAACAGGCCGTAGTTCGCGAACCCGTCGATGTACGCGATGCCCTGGGGGTCGAGGTAGATCTCGTCGGCGTGGGCGGCGATGTAGTACTGCTGCTGGTCGTAGTACTCGCCGAACGCGATCACGGGCTTGCCGCTCTTGCGGAAGTCGTCGATCGCACGGACCACTTCCTGGAACTTGGCCGTGCCGCCGCCGCTGAGGCCGCCGAGGTCGAGGTACAGCGAGCTGATGCGGTCGTCCTTTTTCGCGGCCTCGATGGCGTCGACGAGGTCGCGCAGGCGCGTCTCGACCGGGCCCTGCCGCAACGTGTCGGCGACGGCTCGCTCGACCGGGTCGCCGGTGAACTGCTCGACGAGCGGACCCTGCGGCGCGATGACGAGCGCCGCCTTGTCCGGGACGAACGGGATGGGTCGGGAGAAGAGCGCGCCGATCAGGCCGAAGATCAGCAGCAGCAGCAGCAGGTGCAGGATCTTGCGCAGGCCGTCGAGGCCCACCCAGATCCAGTGCAGCAGCCTGCGGATGGCACGCATGCGGGCGCGCCCTCCCGGGTCAGACCTTCTCTTCGATGCGGGCCGACTTGCCCGTGCGCTCGCGCAGGTAGTACAGCTTGGCGCGACGCACGTTGCCGCGGCGCTTCACGGTGATGTTGCCGAGCGCCCGGCTGTAGGTCTGGAACACGCGCTCCACGCCTTCGCCGTGCGAAATCTTGCGCACGGTGAACGAGGAGTTGAGGCCGCGGTTGCTCTTCGCGATCACGACGCCTTCGTAGGCCTGCACGCGCTCGCGGTCGCCTTCCTTGACCTTCACCTCGACGACGACGGTGTCGCCCGGGCCGAAGTCCGGCACTTCGCGAGTCATGCGCTCGGCATCGAGCGTGGCAATGATGTTGCTCATTTCTTCACCTTAGGTCTCAGTTCTGTCCCTGCTCTCGTCGCGTCGCGTCCTGCTCCGCCTGGTATTCCGCGAGGAGCTTGCGCTCCACGTCACTCAAATCCCTGCCTGCCAGCAGGTCGGGTCGCCGCTGCCACGTGCGCCCGAGCGCCTGCTTGAGTCGCCAGCGCGCGATCGCCGCGTGGTTGCCGCTCGCCAGCACCTCCGGCACCGTACACCCCGACCACACCTCGGGTCGCGTGTAGTGGGGCCAGTCGAGCAGGCCATCGCTGAACGACTCCTGCACTGCCGACTCCGCGTCCCCGAGCGTGCCCGGGAGCAGACGCGCGACCGCGTCGATCACCAGCAGCGCCGGCAACTCGCCGCCGCTCAGCACCACGTCGCCGACCGAGACGGACTCGTCGATGCACTGCTCGACGAACCGCTCGTCCACGCCCTCGTAGCGCCCCGCCACGAGCACGAGCTCCGCCCACCCGGCGAACTCGGCGACCTTCCGCTGCGTGAGCGGGGCGCCGTCCGCCGCGAGGTACACCCGGCGGGCCGCTGGCAATTTCGCGACCGCCGCGTCCAACGCCTGCCGCAGCGGCTCGGCCTTCAGCACCATCCCCGGGCCGCCGCCGTAGGGGCGGTCGTCCACCGTCTTGTGCACGTCCGTGGCGAACTGCCGCGGATTGACCGTTTCCACCTGCAGCACGCCGCGCTCGATCGCCCGCCCCAGCACGCCGAACCCGACCGCGTGCTCGACGAACTCGGGGAACAGCGTCACGACGACGATCCGCATCGTGCCTTTCCGTCCGCCCTGCGTCACCGCATCCTTCGTTCGTTCAGTCGTCCGGGT
This sequence comes from Steroidobacteraceae bacterium, assembly GCA_021325695.1. Classification (GTDB taxonomy): domain Bacteria; phylum Pseudomonadota; class Gammaproteobacteria; order Steroidobacterales; family Steroidobacteraceae; genus RPQJ01. The sequence continues at coordinate 3,020 of JAJTCR010000203.1, forward strand.
GCCAGTCGAACGTCACGCGTCCGGCCTGCAGGTCCACCGCGAGAAGTCGCTCGCGGACCAGCGGCACCAGTCGCTCGAGCTTGCCGTCCTTCAGCACCGCGACGGGGTGCACCGGCAACTCGATGAAACCGTCGACCTGTCCGAGCCTCACGCCGTCGCGGTTGAACGCCTCGAGCCCGAGCAGGTCGTGCAGGTAGTGTTCCTGCGGGCCGGGTGCCGGCAACGCGGAACGGTCCACCTGCACCTCGGCGCCCGTGAGCGTCTGCGCGGCTTCCCGCGTCTCGACACCCTCGAGCCTCACTGCGATCGACTGCCCGGCCCGTTTGGAGTCGAGCACCCGGACCTGTCGCACTTCGTCGCCGCGAACCAGCGTCCAGCGCGGGTAACTCGCAATGCCAGCGGCGGGCTCGGTGTACGAGGTCACCTTGACCCAGCCCTGCACGCCGAACGGAGCACCCACCCGGCCCAACACCACCGCGGCCCCGGGGCGCGCCGTCAAGTCGCGCACCGGCTGCTCGCTCGGCCTCAGGCCGCCGCCGCGACCTGCGTCTTGCGGTAGGTCTTGACCAGGTGCGCGACGCGGTCGGAGACCTGCGCGCCGACGCCGATCCAGTAATCCACGCGGGCCAGGTCGAGCCGCAGCTCGTCACTGTTGCCGCGGGCGACCGGGTTGTAGAAGCCCAGCTGCTCGAGCGAGCCACCGCCGGCGCGGCGGCTGTCGGTCACGACCACGTGGTAGAAGGGTTCCTTCTTGCCACCGCGGCGCTGCAAACGGATCGTCACCATCTTGTTGCAAGCCTCAGGTTCGCGGTCAGGCTGGGGACACGCGCCCTGCCCGACCAAAAAAGAGCCGCGAACTATAACCAAATTTCGAAGTAAAAGAAATACTTGAAGAACCCTGACTGCGGCGATCCCGCGCCTTCGCGGGAGCCTCGCGGCCCTGCCGCGCCCCGGCGGCGGCGGCAGCTCAGCCGCCCAGGCCCGGCGGCATGCGACCGCCCATCGCCCGCATCATGCGGCCGAGCCCGCCCTTGCCCATCCCCTTCATCATCTTCTGCATCTGCAGGAAGCTCTTGAGCAGCCTGTTGATTTCGGCGACCTGCGTGCCCGAGCCGGCCGCAATCCGGCGCTTGCGCGAGCCGTCGATGTTCTTCGGGTAGCGCCGCTCCTGCGGGGTCATCGAGCAGATGATGGCGATCTGTCGCCTGACCTCCTTCTCGTTGCCCTGCGGCAGCTGACCCGCCCTGGCGGTGAGCTGCGCGGGCAGCTTGTCCATCAACGCGGCCACGCCCCCCATCTGCTCCAGCTGGCGCAGCTGCGAGAGCAGGTCCTCCAGGTTGAAGTCCTTGCCCTTGGCGACCTTCTTCGCGAGCTTCTCGGCCTCGGCACGGTCGACCTGGCGCGTGACTTCCTCGAC
>JAJTCR010000204.1 GCA_021325695.1 Steroidobacteraceae bacterium
GACCGGTTGCGCCCTGCCGATCGTCTCCTCCACCCGGCCCGTCATGTCGGTCGCGTTCAAGTCGATTCCTCGAGACGTCCGCGCGTCGAGTGGCGGACTTCCGTGAGACGTCGCGACGCGGTGAAATCAATCTCGACGTTCGATCGCTCCGTAATTCCTTGCAGTTTCATGTGGTTATCACTCTCGATCGCACGCTGGCCTGCCCCCGAACCCGCGCGCGATTGATTTGGCCCCGGTGCTGCGTCTTACTCGCGTGCGCCGATGGACGATGCCGTGAAGGACGATCGCGACCTGGTCGCTGCGATGCTCGCGGGCGACGAGCGCGCATTCACGCGGTTCTTTGAAACCTATTTCCCTCGCGTCTACCGCTTCGTCCTGCCGCGACTCGGCCACAACGTCGAGGCGACCAAGGACGTCGTGCAGTCCACGCTGATCAAGGCGATGCGAGCGCTCGGCGACTGGCGTGGCGAGGCGACGCTCTTCACTTGGCTCTGCCAGATCAGCCGCCGCCAGATCGCCGACCACGTTCGCTCGCAGCGCCGGCATGCCGGCAAGATCGTCCTGATCGACGACAGCGACGAGGTCCGCGCAGCGCTCGAAGCCGTCGAGGCGCCCGATTCCGACGACCCCTTCCGGGGCGCCGACCGCGCGGAGTTGCGCCGGCTGGTGCATGCCGTGCTCGACCGGCTGCCGCAACGCTATGGCGAGGCGCTCGAGTGGAAGTACGTGGAGGGTTGGTCGGTCGCAGAGATCGGCGAGCGGCTCGGCATCGGCCACACGGCGGCCCAGTCGCTGCTGGCGCGCGCACGGATCGCGTTCAGGGAAGGCCTCGAGGCCGTGTTCGGCGCCGCGGTCGGCGACGTGCTCGCCCGCCTCGGCACGTGAGTACAACGATGCAAGACGACCACGACGACGACACCCGCGCCGGCGACGACGCAAAGCTCGAAGCGCTGCTGCGCACCGCAGGACCACGTCCGCAACCGCCTGCCGACGTCACGGCCGCGGTACGCGCGGCCGTCGCGGACGAGTGGCGGGCCGCGGTGGCCAGCAGGCGCCCGCGACGCCCGCTCGCGCCTTGGCTCGCGGCGGCCGCCGTCGCCGCCGCCGCAGTGGGCGTCGGGCTGCTCGCGCCGGGGATGTTGCAACCTTCGCCCGGTATCGCCACGGTCGCCCGGCTCACCGGAGCGGTCGAGTACCGTCACGCCGGCAGCGACGCTTGGCAGGCGCTGGACGCCGCCGCGTCGGTCGCCTCCGGGGACGAGGTGCGAACCCTGCCGACGGGCCGCGTGTCGCTGCGTGTGCCGGACGGACTCGAACTCCGCCTCGACGCGGGGACGACCGTCGCGTTCGACGACGACGACGCGGCACGGCTGCAGCGTGGGCGGGTCTATGTCGATGCCGGTTCCGGCGCTGGCGCGTTCACCGTCGCGACGGCGCTCGGCGACGTGCATCACCTCGGCACGCGATACAGCGTCGCCCTCGCCGGCGACACGCTCGACGTCGCCGTGCGCGAGGGCAGCGTAGCGGTCGATCATGACCGCAAGCCGGTGGTGGCTCGCGCGGGTGAACGCATCACGCTGCAGCGTGACGGTCGGCTCCTTCGCAGCCAGGTCCTTCGATACGGTGAGCAGTGGCAATGGGCGCAGGCCGTCGCGCCGACGCTGGCGATCGACGGACGCACGCTCGATGAATTGCTCGCGTGGGCCGCGCGCGAGACCGGGCGGCAACTCGTGTACACCTCGCCGGAGGCCGCACGTGAGGCCGAGCAGACGGTGCTCAAGGGCTCGGTCGAGGGATTGTCGCCGGAAGAGGCCGTGGCGGCGGTCCTGACGACGACGCCGTCGCTCGAGCACCGATGGGCGGGCGCACAGATCCGCATCGCGCATGCGGCGACGGGCGAGGATCCACGATAGGCGCCCCGCTGCACGTCGGCTAAGATCACGGTCGCCCGAGGTACGTTGCCGGGCGCCGCATGCCACGCCGCACTGCCCTTCCCTGCCAACATCGAAACCCGTCCCTGCGCCGCGTGCTCGCGCTGTTGCTCGGCTTCTGCGCAATGGCCCCGTCGCACGCGACACCGCCGTACGCCGGCCGTTCCCTCGACGAGTCGCTGCGCGAACTCGCGACCGCCGGCAACCTGCGACTCGTCTACACGTCGGCCTTGGTACCGCCCGACCTCAAGGTCGAACGCGAGCCGGGCGCAGGTTCACCGCTCGAGGCGATCACTGAGGTGCTCGCGCCGGCCGGACTTCGGCTCGAGCGCATCGATGAGCGCACGTTCGCGATCCTGCGCTCATCAGCGTCGGCGCGATTGGCGCCGATCGAGCAGCGCCAGCTTCCCGCGGCCGACCGGCTCGACGAAATCGTCGTGACTTCGAGCCGCTACGCGCTCGCCGCGTCGGTCCCGGACGTGCACACGTTCCTGGCGCAGGGCGACCTCGAGGGCCTGCCGCGCCTCGCGGAGGACGCGCTGAAGGCCGTGCACCGGCTGCCGGGCGCCGCGAGCAACGGCCTGGACGGTCTTGCGCACATGCGCGGCGGCGAGGCCGACGAAACGCAGGTGCTGCTGGACGGACTGCCACTGTACGAACCGTTCCACCTGCGGCTACTGCAAAGTCCGGCGAGCCTGCTCGATGAGCGGACTCTCGGCGGCCTCGACGCGTACGCTGGCGGCTTCACGGCCGAATTCGGCGACCGCATGAGCGGCATCGTGGATGCACGGTCGCTGCATCCTGAAACCGACGCGCAGTACGAGCTCGGCCTGAGCCTGATGCACGCGAGCGCGCTGGCGTCGCAGCGTTTCGCCGGTGGCCAGGGACGGTGGCTCGCCTCGTTCAGGCGCAGCAACCTGGACGAGATCGCCGACATGCTCCGGTCCGAGATCGGCGAGACCTCGTACGTCGACGGATTCGCGCGCGTCGATTACGAATGGTCGCCCGATACGCGAGGCAGCCTGCACCTGCTGGCGGCGAGCGACGTCGCAGAAGTGAACAACTCCGCGGACACCGAGCGCAGCGACGCCGAGTATTCGAACACCTACTTCTGGGGCACCCTCGAGCACGACTGGTCGGCGAGTCTCGTGACGACCGCGCTGATCTCATACACCGACGTGTGGTCCCGACGCGAGGCCGTGGTCGACGAGCCCGCGTTGCGCAACGGCCACGTCGACGATGAACGGAACTACGACGTGCTCGGCTTCAGACTCGATGCGCGCTACTCGAGTCAGCGATGGTTGCACCGGGCTGGCCTCGACATGCGCTCGCTGTCGGCAAGATACGCCTACTCTGGCCAGGTCGACTACGCGACCGATTACCCATTTCCCGGGGCGCAGGATTTCGTGCGCGTGCTGTCGCCTGCGCCGGCCGGTGAGCACGTCGCCGCCTACTACACCGTGCGCACGCAACTCGGTGAGGCGATCACCGGCGAATTCGGCCTGCGTTGGGACGAGCAGACGTACGGCGTCGACGCGGACGATCAGCTCGCCCCCCGCGTCAATCTCGCCTGGCGGCTGGGCGACGGCACCCGCCTGCTCGCGAGCTGGGGCCGCTACGTGCAGTTCCAGGGCATCGAGGAGTTGCAGGTCGAGGATGGCATCGACGAATTCCACCGCGCCCAGCACGCCGACCACGCGCTCCTAGGCTTCGAACACGACTTCGCCCCGGCGCTGACGGTGCGCGTCGAAGCCTATCGGAAGAACTACGAACGTTTGCGCACACGGTTCGAGAATCTGTACGACCCGCTGTCGCTCGCTCCCGAACTGCGATGGGACCGCACGGCCATCTCGCCAGAATCGGCGCGCGCCGAAGGAGTCGAATCGCTGCTGTCGTTCAAGCAGCGGGGACACTGGAACGGCTGGCTGTCGTACACGTGGTCGCATGCAGTCGACCGTTTCGCCACCGCCGACGTGCGACGCAGCTGGGACCAGTCGCACACGCTCAACGCGGGGCTCGGTTGGACCGGCGGACCCTGGCAGGCGACGGTCGCCGCGCAACACCACACGGGCTGGCCGGTCACGCCGATCGGACTCGACACCCAGGGCAACGTCGTGCTGGGCGAGCGCAACGATCGCCGCTACGCCGACTACGCAGCTCTCGATGCCCGTGTGAGTTATGAGTGGATCCTCCCACGAGGCACGCTGACGGCGCATTTCGACGTCACGAACTCGCTCGACCGACGCAACCCCTGCTGCACTGACCTCGAGTACGCACGCGACGCCGGCGGTACGGCTACGCTCGAACCCGAGTTGCGGCACTGGCTGCCGCTCATCCCTTCGGCCGGCGTGCTCTGGAAATTCTGACGCGTCAGCGTCGGTCGGGCCGAGATCGCGGGCGCCGCGGCCTCAGCGCAGGCTCGCCATGTCGATCACGAACCGGTATTTCACGTCGCTCCTGAGCATTCGCTCGTACGCGGTGTTGATGTAATCCATCGGGA
>JAJTCR010000205.1 GCA_021325695.1 Steroidobacteraceae bacterium
CGGCGCGTGCGCCGGCGCCTCGATCGGTTCGGTCGTCGAACCCGGTGGCGGCACGGTCGGCAGGGTCGGGCCTCGACCCGAGCGCGACGGCGTCGTGGGTCCGGGTGGCTCGGACTTGCTGAAAGGCGGCGCCGCGCAGCCCGCGGCGACCGCCAGCACCAGGGCGACGACGACCGCTCGCGTCCTTGAAAGCATGTGGGATACCTCGGTCGGCGATTGTCCGGTCCGCGACCGGACCGGATCAAGGTCGAGCAGGCGGCTCCGTCGTGTCGGCCGAGTCCGTTTCGAAACCCGACATCAGCATCAGCGCACCCTCCGAGGGGGTCGTGCCCGGCGGGCACGTCGGGCTCGGCGGGATGCGCTGGCCCACCGCGAAAGGCAGGCTCACCGCGGAGCGAGTGCAGTAGGGCGAGGTCTCGAGGCCCGTGTAGTAGTCGATCCACCGGTCCTCGACGTCCTCGGGCAGCAACGGCTCGAACGACGAGGTCCCGATCGTCGACATCAGGCGCGTCCAGGCTTGGAGCGCGCCGGTGGTTCCCGTGAGCCCGGTCGGCGCATTGTCATCGTGCCCCATCCACACGACGATCAGGTGGCCGCCGGAGAAACCCGCGAACCAGCTGTCGCGGTAATCGTTCGAGGTGCCCGTCTTGCCGGCCACGACCAGGCCCGGCGGCAGTGAACGCTTGGCCGGCCGGGCGGTGCCGCGCTCGAAAACCTCGATCAGCAGCCGGTCCAGCGTGTAGATCGCCTCGGCCGACGCCGCCTGCGTGACCTCGAGTTCGGGCGCCTTGAGCGGCTTGCCGTCGGCGTCGACCACGGCGCGCACGGCACGCAGCGGCGAGCGGTAGCCGCCGTTCGCGAGCGTGTTGTACATCTGCGCGACTTCGACCGGGTTGAGCTGCGCCGCCCCGAGCAGCACGGACGGAAACTTGGGGGGCGCGTCGTCGAGCCCGAGTTCGACGTACGTCCGGGTCACCGGTCCCAGCCCGATCTCCAGGCCGAGGTTCACGGTCGCGAGGTTGTATGACTGGGTGAGGGCGCGAACGAGCGTGACCGGGCCGTGCACTTTCAGGTCGTAGTTGCCGGGCGTCCAGAGTTCGCCGTTGTCGAGCTTCAGCTCGATCGGCTCGTCGACGACCGTCGAGCCGGGCGTGTAGCGGCCGGACTCGAGCGCGGCCAGGTAGACGAGCGGCTTCGCGAGCGAACCGATCGGACGCTTCATGTCGAGCGCGCGATTGAATCCGTCGAACGAGGCGCGGCGCCCGCCGACCACCGCGACGATCTCGCCCGTCTGCGGAGTCGTGACGACGAGCGAGCCTTCGAGGTTCTTCGCGCGCTTGCTCCCCGACTCGTCCTGTCGCTCCAGTTCCGCGCTCAGCGCCGTCTCCGCTTTTTCCTGCAGCAGCGGGTCGAGCGTCGTGAACACCGTGAGCCCGGCCTCGGTCAGCTCGTTCTCGGGGTAGTCCTCGCGGAGCTGCCGACGGACGAGGTCGAGAAACGCCGGAAAATAGTTGGCCGCTCGCCCGGCGTTGTCGGTGATGCCGAGCGGCGTCTTCGTCGCGCGCTCCGCCTCCGCCGTCGTCACGACGCCCTGCTCGGCCAGCACCTTCAACACGAGGTTGCGGCGTTCGAGCGCACGCTCCGCATGCCGGCGCGGGTCGTAGTACGACGGGCCGCGCACGATCGCCACCATCAGCGCGACTTCCTGCAGGTTCAGCTCGCTCAGCGGCTTGCCGAAGTAGAACTGGCTCGCGAGGCCGAAGCCGTGCACGGCCCGGCGACCGTCCTGGCCCAGGTAAATCTCGTTGATGTAGGCGTTCATGATGTCCGCCTTCTCGAACCGCGATTCGAGGATGAACGCCATGATCGCCTCCTCGACCTTGCGCCGGAGCGTGCGGCGACTGTCGAGGAAGTAGCTCTTCACGAGCTGCTGCGTCAGCGTGCTGCCGCCCTGCTCCACCTGTCCCGCCCGGACGTTGACGAAGAATGCGCGCAGGATCGCGAGCGGATTCACGCCGTGGTGCGATTCGAACTTGCGGTCCTCGATGGCCTTGAGCGCCTCCGGCAGCAGCGGCGGCACCTGGTTCGGCGAGACGACGATGCGGTCCTCGCCGTGGATCGGGAAGATGCTGCCGATCAGCAGTGGGTCGAGCCGGAACACGGGCACGTCGGCGCCGCCGTCGCCCGCGAGCGTCGTGACGGTCTCCTCGTCGAACGAGACCTTGAGCCGTTGCGCCGGCTGGCGCTCGTCGGGAAACGCGAACGCGCGGACGTGCACGTCGACAGTGTCGCCCCGACGACGGTACGTCCCCGGGCGGTCGGCCGGCGTCTGCGCGATGTACCCGAGCCGCGCGAGTTCCTCCGCGAATCGCCTCGAGGACAGTTGCTGGCCGGCATAGAGCTCGAGCGGCTGAGCGTAAACGCGGGCCGGCAGCGTCCAGCGGCGCCCCTCGAACTGCTGGGTGACGCGACGACCCAGGATCGCGACGACGATGATCGCGAGGACCAGGCCGAGCACCGCCAGCACGGCGAGACCGCGTTGCAACTTTTTCCGGGTTGCCGCCGGGAGTTTGCGAGCCACGGGTGAAGTATGGAACCTCTAATTTACTCTCGCATGAGGCGCGTTACGCGCGCGGCGGCGCACTACGAGGCGCAAGCCGCAGCCCCATCGCCGGGCCGGTGGGCAAGCCGAGTAACGACGCAGTGCGCCATGCCGCAGGTAACCCACGGACCGTGCGCAATCTTCGCCGCGGGCATTGTCGCTTCGTCGGTCGTGGATCCACATCCACTCGGTCCTCACTTCGCGCCCGCGGCGAACGTCGCGCACGGTCGCGCCATGCGGGAGTAGATCAGAGGTTCCTCACTTGCGCCAGAAGGTCGGCGTCAGCAGGACGAGCACCGAGAAGATCTCGAGTCGGCCGAGCAGCATGGCCAGCGAACAGACCCAGGTCTGGAAGTCGGTGAGACCCTGGAAGTTGCTGGCCGGGCCGACGACGCCGAGTCCGGGACCCGCGTTGTTGATCATGCCGATGATGGCGGAGAAAGCACTGATGAAGTCGAGGCCGCTCGCGAGCAGGACGAACGTCAGCGTGACGACGGTCCCGAAATACAGCACCACGAACGCCAGCACCGAGAACACGATGTGGTTGGAGACGACCTGGTTGCGGATCTTGACGGGTGTCACGGCCTGCGGGTGCACCAGCAGCCACAGCTCCCGGCTCGCCTGCTTCATCAGCACGAGTGTGCGAAACATCTTGATGCCGCCGCCGGTCGAACCGGTGCTGCAGGTGTAGCAGGTCAGGATCATCACGACGATGGCCGCGAACATGGGCCAGGCTGCGTAATCCTGCGTCACGAAGCCACAGGTCGTCGCCATCGACAGCACGTTGAACGCGACGTGACGCAGCGCGCTCGGAAAGCTCGGATACACGTCGCTGGCCCAGACGTACACCGAGACGCCGAGGATCGACCAGGCCAGCAGCCTCGCCATCGCCAGGGCTTCGACGTCGGCCAGGTACGTCCTCAGGCTCTTCTGCTGCCACGCCATGAGGTGTCGCGAGAAATTCACCGCGGCGATGAACATGAAGACCGCCAGCACGATTTCGATCGGCACCGAATCGAACTTGCCGATGCTGGCGTCGTAGTTCGAGAAGCCGCCGAGCGAGACCGTCGAGAACGAGTGGAAGACGGCGTCGAACCAGCTCATGCCGGCGAGCTTCAGGCCGACCAGGCAGGCGAGGGTGATCAGCACGTAGACGACCCAGAGGGCGCGCGCCGTTTGAGTTATGCGCGGCGTCAGCTTCTCGTTCTTGACCGAGCCTGGCGTCTCGGCCTTGTAGAGCTGCATTCCGCCCACCCCCAGCAACGGCAGGATCGCCACGGCCAGCACGATGATGCCCATGCCACCGAACCAGTGCAGCGCTGCGCGCCACATGTTTATCGAAGGCGGCATCGAGTCGAGGCCCGTGAGCACCGTCGAACCGGTGGTCGTGATCCCCGACATGGCTTCGTAGAAGGCGTCGGTGAAGCTCAGGCCCGGCAGTGCGATCATGAGCGGCAGGGTCGCGATGACGGCCATGAACATCCAGGCCAGCGTCACGAGCAGAAAGCCGTCGCGTGAGCGCAGCTCCCGCCGATGCTTCAGCGTCAGGCCGTACACGATCGCCCCGGAACCGAAACACAGTACGGCGCCGTAGACGAACTCGATCAGCAGCCCGTCCCGGAAGATGACCGACGTGATCATCGGCAGTGCGTAGGTGACGCTGAACAGCATCAGCATCGATCCGAGCACGTTGAGGACGGCCAGCACGGGAGCTCGCGGCGGCCGTCAGGTCTGGAACAGGCGCTCGACCTGCTCCACGTGCCGCCTGTCGGAGAGGAACAGGATCACGTGGTCGCCGTTCT
>JAJTCR010000206.1 GCA_021325695.1 Steroidobacteraceae bacterium
TCCGGCACGGAGACGGCGCTGATGAGCGTCAACCGCTACCGCTTGCGTCACCTGGCCCGGGAGGGCAGTACGTCGGCGCGCATGGCCGAAAAGCTGCTCGAGCGGCCGGACCGCCTGATCGGCATGATCCTCGTCTGCAACAATTTCGTGAACACGGCCGCCGCCGCGATCGTCACGATCATCGCCCTGCAACTCGGCGGCGAGGGTTTCGCGGCGATCGGCGTGGGCGTGTTCACGGTGCTGCTGATCATCTTCGGCGAGGTGGCGCCGAAGACGTTCGGCGCCCTCTACCCCGAACGCATCGCGCTGCCGGCCGCCGTGGTGTACACGGTCCTGCTGAAGGCGCTCTACCCGATCGTCGCGGCCACCAACCTCGTGGCGAACGGCGTGCTGCGCGCGGTCGGCGTCACGCGCGAGCAGGCGAACCGGATGTCGCTCAGCACCGAGGAACTGCGCACCGTGGTCGCCGAGGCGAGCACGGTGATCCCGCACCGCCACCAGCGCATGCTCATGAGCATCCTCGACCTCGAACGGATCACGGTGGAGGACATCATGGTGCCGCGCCACGAGATCTTCGGCATCGACGTGACCGACGACTGGGACGACATCGTCGAGCAGATCCGCGACAGCCGCCACACGCGCATCCCGGTCTACGACGGCAACCTCGAGTCGCTGATCGGCATCCTGCACATGAAGAAGGTCGCGCGCCTGCTCGCGCTCGACGAATTCGACCGCGAGAAACTCGTCGCGCTCGCCAAGGCGCGCGAGCCGTACTACGTGCCCGAGGGAACCTCGCTCAACACGCAGCTGCTGCAGTTCCAGCGCCAGCGGCGGCGCGTCGCGTTCGTGGTCGACGAGTACGGGGACGTGCAGGGGCTCATCACGCTCGAGGACCTGCTCGAGGAGATCGTCGGTGAGTTCACCTCGGACACGAGCATCCTGCACAAGGACGTCCATCGCGAGCGTACGGACAGCTTCGTGGTCAATGCCTCGGCGAGCGTGCGCACGCTCAACCGCAAGATGGGCTGGACGCTGCCGGCGTCCGGGCCGCGCACGCTGAACGGGCTGATCGTGGAGCAGATGGAGACGATTCCGTCGCCGGGCCAGCGACTCCGTATCGGCGACTACTCGCTCGAAGTGCTGCAGGTCACCGACAACGCGGTCAAGACGGTGCGGCTGAAGCCGGTTGCGATCCCTACGCCCGAGCAGTCTTCCTGACCGCGGCGCACGCGTTCAAACCACGTCCGCAGGTTCAGGCGTTCGATCCGGGATCTCGGTCCTGGCTCCGAAAGCCCAGGTCCGAGACGCGGATCGCGCGCCAGGCACCTCGCGCGCTCGGGTCCGTCGATCAGAACGCCCGCTCGAGCGCATCCTGCAGCCGGGCGATGCCGTCGATCGCGCCGACCCTGCGCGGCACGTTCGCGGCCGGCACCAGCGCGCGTCTGAAGCCCTGCTTCGCCGCCTCGCGCAGGCGTTCCTCGCCGAACGGCACCGGGCGGATCTCGCCCGTGAGACCCAGTTCGCCGAAGCAGACCGTGTCCACGGCCACCGGCCGGTCGCGTACGCTCGACAGCACGGCGAGCACCGCCGGCAGGTCCGCCGACGTCTCCCCGATGCGCACACCGCCGACCACGTTGACGAAGACGTCGCGCCCGGCGGTCGAGATCCCGCCGTGACGGTGCAGCACGGCGAGCAGCAGCGCCAGCCGGCTCGACTCGAACCCCACCGCCACGCGTCGCGGATTCATGGCCTGGGCATCGTCCGCGAGCGCCTGCACCTCCACCAGCAGCGGCCGGCTGCCCTCGCGCACGACGGTCACCACGCTGCCCGCGACCGGTTGCGGATGGCGTGACAGGAAGATCGCCGAGGGGTTGCGCACCTCGCGCAGGCCTTGCTCGGCCATCACGAACACGCCGAGTTCGTTGGCGCTGCCGAAGCGGTTCTTGACCGCCCGCACGACGCGGAAGCGGCTCGCCGGGTCGCTTTCGAAGTAGAGCACCGTGTCGACCATGTGTTCGAGGATCCGTGGACCGGCGATCTGGCCCTCCTTGGTCACGTGGCCGATCAGCAGGACCGCCGTGCCCGAGTCCTTGGCGAACCGCACGAGTCTCGCGGCCGATTCGCGCACCTGCACGGCGGAACCCGCCGAGGATTCGCTGAGCTCGGTCTGCATGGTCTGGATGGAGTCGACCACGAGCACCTGGGCCCGCGAGGCGACCGCCTCGTCGATGACCGACTCCACCCGCGTCTCCGCCCCCAGCCGCAGGCTCGTCGCGTCGAGACCGAGCCTCTGGGCACGGGATGCGACCTGGCGCACGGATTCTTCGCCTGAGACGTAGAGCACGGGTCGCGCGCGGCTGAGGGCATCGGCCGCCTGCAGCAACAGCGTCGACTTGCCGATGCCGGGATCGCCGCCCAGCAGCACCACCGACCCCGCCACGAGCCCGCCACCCAGCACGCGATCCAGCTCGCCAATGCCCGTCGCGGCGCGGTCGTCGCGTTCCTGTGCGATCTCGGTGATGGTTCGGCTCGTGGACGGTCCGGTCGCCGTGGTGACGCCGCCCTGCGCGCGTCGCTGCGCGGCGGCGCCGCCGACGATCGAAGACACGGCCAGCTCGAGCGTGTTCCAGGCCTCGCAGGCTGGACACTGCCCTTGCCATTGGGGTGTACGAGCACCGCACGTACCGCAGACGTAGCTGGTTTTGGGACGTGCCATTAGGGACGATGACAGACGACTCTGGGAGCGGACGGAGCGACGAAGGCTGCCCGTGCGTGACCGAACGGGCGCCGGCAGGCCCGGCGAGGCCACGAGGCGGCGCGATCCTAGCACGCGCGGCCCACCCTGCCGGACTGTGACGGCCGTGACAATTCGACCCGGGGCACCCCCCTATACTGCCCGGCATCCATGCGCAGGCAGACCGATTCGACAGTGCTGCTCGACACGGCTGGGGGTAATAGCCGCCCGGCGGCGTCGACGTCGACCTTGTCCTCCCACGTGCCCGGAGCGTCGCGCCTCGGGCGCTACGAGCTCCTCTACGAACTCGGCAAAGGCGCGATGGGGGTGGTCTATCGCGCCCGCGATCCGCGGATCAACCGTGAGGTCGCCCTGAAGGCGATCCGGCTGAGCGACGAGTTCGAGCGCGAGGAACTCGACCAGGCCCGCGAGCGATTCTTCCGCGAGGCCGAGATGGCGGGTCGCCTGTCGCATCCGCACATCGTCACGATCTACGACGCGGGGGAGGATCACGGCATCGCCTACATCGCGATGGAATTGCTGCGGGGCCACCACCTGGTCGAGTACACGAGTGCGACGCGGCTGCTGCCGCCGGCGATCGTCATCGAAATCGTGGCGCGACTTGCCGATGCGCTGCACTATGCGCACCAGAACGGGGTCGTGCACCGGGACATCAAGCCTGCGAACATCATGTTCGATGCGCCGAGTGGTGAGCTCAAGATCACGGATTTCGGCATCGCCCGCCTCACCGACTCGGGTCGTACGCGCACGGGTGTCGTGCTCGGCACGCCGTCGTTCATGTCGCCGGAGCAGCTGCAGGGCCGGCCAGTCACCGGCAGCTCGGACCTGTTTTCGCTCGCGGTGTCGTTGTTCCAGCTGCTCACGGGGCAGTTGCCGTTCCGTGGCGACAACATGCCCGCGCTGATGATGAAAATCGCACAGGAGGCGCACCCGCGCATCTGCACCTACGACCCGGTACTGCCCGCCGGGCTCGACGCGCTGTTCGACCGTGCGCTGGCCAAGGAGCCCCGCGAGCGGTATGAAAGCGGCGCTGCGCTCGCGCTGGCCTTGCGCGACGTGAACAGGCCGCAGAACAGGGTGTGACGGACCGGCGCCGCGGCCAGGCCGACGACGGATAACAGAAGAACGTACGCATGCGACTGAAGGGAAAGTTCCGCTGCGTCGGGATGACCGACACGGGTCGGGTCCGCGAACACAACGAGGACACGATCGGCACGGATGCGGACATCGGCCTGGTCGTGCTGGCCGACGGCATGGGTGGCTACAAGGCGGGCGAGGTGGCGAGCGGCATCACCGTGCGCACCGTGATGGGCCTGCTCAAGGAAGCGGTCGACCGACAGGACCTGCGGCTGCACGACGGCGAGAGCGGCATCAGCCGTCCGGGCATCGTGCTGCGGGATGCGATACAGCGCGCCAACAAGATCGTCTACCAGACCGCACGGACGCAGTCGAACTGCGAGGGCATGGGCACGACCGTCGTCGCGGGCCTGTTCTTCGACGACAAGCTGACGGTCGCGCACGTCGGCGACTCGCGGCTGTATCGCTTGCGACAGGGCACGCTCGAGCAGGTGACCAAGGACCACTCGCTGCTGCAGGAACTGGTGGCGCGCGGCTTCTACACGCCAGAAGAGGCCCAGCGTGCGGCCGCGAAGAATTATGTGACGCGTGCACTGGGCGTGGAACCGACCGTCGAGGTCGAGATCACCGAGGCACCGGCGCAGAAGGACGACGTGTACCTGCTGTGCTCGGACGGGCTGTCCGACATGGTGGACGACACGGACATTCAGTTAACGATCAACACCTTTGGTGCTAATCTTGAGACGGTTGCGCGTCAGCTGGTGCAGCTGAGCAACGACAACGGGGGTCGGGACAACGTCTCGGTGGTGCTGGTCCGGGTACTCGACGCGTTCCCGGCGCAACGCGGTGTGATGAACCGCATACTCAAAATGTTCGGCTGAGGGAGCGCAGGATCACGATGGCCAGGCTGGTATTGCACCTCGACGGGCAGACGCTCGCCGAATACAACATGAGCAAAGAGCGCTACACGATCGGGCGCCTGCCGGACAACGACATCCGCATCGACAACGCGGCGGTGAGCGGACACCACGCGCTGGTGATCAACATCCTCAACGACTCGTTCCTCGAGGACCTGAACAGCACCAACGGCACGTACGTCAACGGCAAGATCATCAAGAAGCACGCGCTGCAGCACGGCGACGTGATCACCGTCGGCCATCACGCGCTGCGGTTCGTCGACAGCGAGACCGAGGACGAGCAGGACGAGTTCGAGAAGACGATGGTGATCAGCTCGCGCGATGCCGCGCAGCTCATCGCCGGCGCACAAAAACCGGCCGTGGCGTCGTCGAACGGCCAGGGCGCCGCCGCCGCACCCGCGGTCGCGGCGGCGAGTGCACCGCCTGCGTTCGCGAACGGCGTGCTGCCGCGCGCGCGGTTGCAGGTGCTGTCCGGACAGTTCGCCGGGCGTGAGCTCGAACTCGTGAAGACGCTGACGACGCTGGGCCGGCCTGGCGTGCAGGTTGCCGCGATCACGCGACGCTCCGACGGCTTCTACATCGTCCACGTCGAGAGCGGCCGCGCCGACGATTTTCCGCTCGTGAACGGTGCACCGATCGGCCAGCAGGCCCGTCGCCTGCACGACAACGACGTGGTCCAGCTCGCGGGCGTGAAGATGGGATTCTTCGAGAGCTAGTGGCCAGTGGCCAGTGGCTAGTGGCTAGTGGTCAGTAAGAATCAAGAAGGCCGGCATTGAAGCGACCTCCTCCACCGGCACGTCGCTGCCCCAGAGCACGACCGGATCACCGACGACGACACGCGGCAGGTCCGTGACGTCGGCAGTGATCATGTCCATGGACACCCGGCCGATCAGCGGCGCCCGACGACCGGCGACCAGCAGCGGCGCGCCGGAGGCCGTGCTGCGCGGATAGCCGTCACCGTAACCTGCGGCAATGACGGCCATGCGCGTGTCGCGCTGCGCGGTCCACGCGCCGCCGTAGCCCACGCTCTCGCCCGACTCGACCTTTTTCACCGCGATCACTTCGGTGCGGAGCGTCATCACCGCACGTAGACCGAGGTCGGCTCCGATTCCGCTGGTGAACGGCGAGACCCCGTAGAGCATCAGCCCAGGACGCACCCAGTCCGCGCGCGCCGCGGGCCACGCGAGCACGCCCGCGCTGTTCGCGATGCTGCGCGCGCCGGGCAGGCCGGCCGTGGCCTGCTCGAAAGCGTCGAGTTGACGTCGCGTCGTAGGATCGCGCCGGTCGTCGGCGGAGGCGAGGTGAGTCGCCAGCGTCGGCTCCGCGTGCACGTGCGGAATTCGACGCAGCCGCGCGTACGCGGCCGCGAATTCGTCGAGCCGGAATCCGAGCCGGTTCATGCCCGAATCGACCTTGACCCACGCGGTCACCGGATGCCCGCCATCGAGCGCCGACTCGAGCAGTTCGAGCTGCTCGAAGCTGTGCACCATGAGCTCGAACCGCTCATTTGCAGCCATTGCCAGCTGCTCGCG
>JAJTCR010000207.1 GCA_021325695.1 Steroidobacteraceae bacterium
CCGGTGGCACTTGTGTATTAGCAGCAATGACATTGTCCATTAGACTGCCGCGTCCCGGATGCCCGTCCCGATCGCAAAACACCCTTCGGAGAATTTCAGTGTTGAAGGCAACTCTCGCCAGTGTCCTCGCCCTCGCCGTCATGTCCCTGTCTGCCTGCGGCGGCAAGGAACAGGCGTCTGCGCCAGCGGCCGAAACCGCAGGCCCTCCCACGACCATGCCGTCCACTTTGCCGGAGAACCATCCCGTCGCAACGCCGCCGAGCGCCGAGGTCGACCTGACTGGCGTCGCCCAGGCCGAAGGCGGCAAGACCGTCGCCGAGATCTACGCGGAGAAGGACGCGTTGGCGAACCAGAAGGTGACGTTCCGGGGCAAGGTGGTCAAGGTCAATGCCGGGGTCATGAACAAGGACTGGCTGCACGTCCGCGACGGTTCGGGCAGCGAAGGCACGAACGACCTCACCGTGACGACGAACGTGAAGCCGACGCCGGCCGTCGGCGACACGGTGCTCGTGACCGGCACGGTCACGACCAACAAGGACTACGGCATGGGGTACCAGTATCCCGTCATCGTCGAGCAGGCCGACGTCAAGGTCGAAGCGGCCGCGGCGACGCCGTAATCGCGGGTGACCGTCGGCCGCGTTCGCCGCTGCCGCAACTTCGCGACAAGGCCGGGCCCAGTGCCCGGCCTTTTTTACTTCTGGGACCGGCCACCGTCGTCGCCGGTGCGGCGCCGAGCATTCTTGGCCGGCATGGCCGAGCGGCGTATGGTCCGTGCACCAAGCAGGACGGGCTGGGACGACTATGGAGCAGGCAGTCTCCGCGGCGGAGACCGATACGTCGAAGTCGGCGCGTCTGCAGCAGGCGCTGGCACTCGCCGCCCTGGTGGTCCTGTATTTCGTCGCCGGCAGGCTCGGGCTGTACTTCGCCTCCGTGCACGCGAGCGCGTCCGCCGTCTGGCCGCCGACCGGAATCGCGCTGGCGGCCCTGCTGCTGTTCGGGCGACGCGCCTGGCCAGCCGTCTTCATTGGCGCCTTCCTGGTCAACCTGACGACGTCCGGTTCGATCGCGAGTTCGTTCGGTATCGCGGTCGGCAACACGCTGGAAGCGACGATCGGTGCGTCACTGGTGGCGCGCTACGCGGGCGGTGTGCGCGCCTTCGAAAGGCCGCGGGACTTCCTGCGGTTCGTGATCCTGGCGGGCCTGGTCGGCACGGCGGTCAGTGCGACGATCGGCGTGGCTTCGCTGGTCATCGTTGGCGAAGCCGCCTGGGCGGCATTCGGGCCGATCTGGCTCACGTGGTGGTTCGGCGATGCGGCCGGGGCGTTGATCGTCACGCCGGTGCTCGTGCTGTGGAGCGCGCATGGCAGTTTCACGGCGTTGCGTGCCCGGCTGTTCGAGGCGGTGCTGCTGCTGATCGTCGTCGTCGCGACCGGGGCCCTGGTCTTCGCACACGCTGAATTGAGCCGGCATCCGCTGCCCTTCCTGTGCATCCCACCGCTGATCTGGGCGGCCTTCCGCTTCGGCCCGCGTGAAGTCGCCACGTCCGTACTGCTGCTGTCGGCGATCGCCACCTGGGCCACCGTCCGCGGCTTGGGGCCGTTTACGACGGGCGGCGACGACCAATCACTGCTGCTGCTGCAGGCCTTCATGGTCACGATCGTCGTACTGACGATGTCGGTGGCCGGCCTGGTCTGGGAACGCAAGGCCGTCGAGCACGAACGATCGGCGCTGCTCGAGCGTGAGCGCGCCGCGCGTGCCGAGGCCGAATGGGCGAGTCATGCCAAGGACGAGTTCCTGGCAATGCTCAGCCACGAGTTGCGCAATCCGCTCGCAGCGATCGGGTCCGCGGCCCAGGTGCTGTCGGCCTCCGGTGCCGCGCAGGGCGTCGCGGGGCGCGCCGTGGACATCGTCAACCGCCCGACGCGGCACCTCAGCCGGTTGATCGACGACCTGCTCGACGTCGCGCGGCTCTCCAGCGGGAAGATACTGCTGGCGAAAGAGAAGCTGAACCTTGGCGACATCGTCGACGGTTGCCTGGCGCTGATGCGCAGCAGCGGACGACTGGATCAACACCGGGTCGACGTCGACATCGCCTCCGCCTGGGTCCTCGGTGATCTGGCAAGGTTGACGCAGGTGGTCGACAACCTCCTGACCAATGCCGTCAAGTACACGCCGCCCGGCGGGCGGATCGACGTTCGCACCTCGAACGAGGACGACGAGGTCGTCCTGCGCGTTCGCGACGACGGTTCAGGCATCGCGCCGGAACTGCTGCCGCACGTCTTCGAATTGTTCACGCAGGGACCGCGCACGCTCGATCGCGCCCAGGGAGGCCTCGGCCTGGGACTGGCGCTCGCGCAACGACTCGTGGTGGCACATGGGGGACGAATCGTCGCGAGCAGCCCAGGACCGTCGCGCGGTAGCACCTTCACGGTGTACCTGCCGCGGGTCGATGCCACCGAGTTGACGGGGTCCTCGGTCGAGGCGTGCGCGAGCGGCGTGGCCCCGCGACGCATATTGATCATCGAGGACAACGACGACGCCCGGGAAGCCCTGCGCCTGCAGTTGCAGGCGGCAGGGCACGAGGTTCACGAGGCTGATTCCGGGATCGAGGGAGTCGAGATGGCAGTCCGCATGAAACCGGACTTCGTGCTGCTCGACATCGGACTGCCTGGCCTCGACGGATATCAAGTGGCGGAGCGGATAAATGCCGCAGGCGGCGGCTCCCGACTGATCGCGATCACGGGCTATGGCCAGCCAGCCGATCGTGAGCGCGCGCGCGACGCGGGAATCGAGCGGTACCTGGTAAAGCCCGTCGATGCGGTGGAGTTGGCGCACCTGCTGACGTGAGTGAGCTCGACACGCCGCGCCGCCTGCACTGCGGTGCGTGGACGCGTGGCCTGCTCCCGAGCGGGCGCCGGTCAGGCGAGTGCTGCCATCACGACCCCAAAAAAAGAAGGCCGGGGCGGTGCCCGGCCTCGAGTCATCGTTCGGTCTTCTTTCTCGGGCTGGCGGGGTGGGCCCGAAGCCCACCCCGCTCTACCACGGGTCGGTTTCAGCTCATTCCGTGTCGAGGATGGTCTGGCGACCGTTCTCGAACGTCGAGGGCACCCAGCCGTTCTGGTACGCGTGACCCTTGCTGTCGGTCGACTGGTGGCAGCTCGTGCAGGCCGCGGCCGAGGCACCCTGCAGGGTGTCGTCGACCTGGTTGGCCCAGGCAGTGCTGCCGGCGTCGAGCGTGGTCGCCACGGCCTTGCTCTGGTCGGGGATCGTATCGAACCCTGGAGCATGGCAGGCCGCGCAGTCGTTGGCCGCACGCGGGTACGTCGGGCTGTGGAAGTTGTGCACCTGGTTGCTGACCGACACCGCAGGATCCGCCCCGAACACCGGGATCGCGGTCGTGCTGGCACCGGGCCAGTTCTTCAGGAGCGACTCGTCCTTCGCCCAGGCGTAGATGCCGCGGGTCCGGTAGATCACGAACGGCGCAAGACCCGAGCCCGCCGAGTGAATGGCGTGCAGCATGGTCTTGAACTCGTACGTCTGGCCCGACTTGCCGTCATAGGACTCGGTCTTGTCGACGCCCATCTGGGTGCGGACGTTCTGCTCACTCGAGGCCGGGTTGTGGCAGATGATGCACATGTCGACGTTGTCGACGCGCGTGTTGCCGTGCTGGTACAGCGAACCCACGTGGCAGTCGAGGCAGGCGGCGGTGTCGGCGATCGGCCGACGCGTCTCGCTCGGCAGCGCACCCGTGCCGACGACCCACTCGCGGGTCGGCGTCGGGACGCGCACGTACATCGTGTCGTGATCCCAGTGCTCCTTGCTCATGCCTGCCGGAATCGGCAACTGCGGCTTGCCCTGGATCGCAACGATGCCGCGCGTTCCCGAGGCCACGCCCGTGTCGACCGGAATCGTGGTCGTCGCGACGTTCGCGGCACAGACCGTGTTGGCGGTCGTGATGTTCACGGCATTGGCCTGTCCCGGAGCGCTGGTGCTCTTGCCGAGGACGAAGTCGTCACCCTGGGCATAGCTGCGCAGCATGCTGAGCGCGCCTTCGATGACCGGCACTGCATGGAAGCCCGGCGCCGTGGCCGTGACCGTCGAGTTGCACGGATCCACCGGCGCGCCGTTGAACGTGGCGGCCCAGTCGATCTTCAGGTTGGTGCCGTCGTCGACGATGTTCGTGATGACCCAGGTGAACTTCGCGCCTTCGGTGACCGACAGGTCCTGGCCGCCGTAGATGATGCCGACGCGCTCGGTCTCGAGACCGTTGTGGAAATCGGCGACGGTGGCGGGCGCGATGCCCGAGCCGTCGGGCTCGTGGCAGAGCTGGCAGTTCGTGGTCTCGTTGTACGACTCGTGGTAGGTCGCCTGGGACACGGAGAAGTCCCAGCTCTC
>JAJTCR010000208.1 GCA_021325695.1 Steroidobacteraceae bacterium
AATACTGGGGGCACGAGGCCTCGCTGTTACCAGTCGAGCAGCAACCGCTGTTGCGCTGGCGCATGGAGCGGGCCAGGAACGGCGACGGGCTGTGGGGCGGCGTTGCGCGCTTCGGACGGGAGCACGCCGGGTTCTGCGAGACGGTGCTCGCCGAAATCCGGGATCGCGGCCCCGTGGGCGTGTCCGAGCTGGCGGCGGCGGGCCGTCGCAAGGGCGGCTGGTGGGGCTGGAGCGAGGGCAAGGTCGCGCTCGAATGGCTGTTCTGGACCGGGCAGGTCACCACGCGTGGCCGCCGCGGCACGTTCGAGCGTGTCTACGACCTCCCGGAGCGGGTGCTGCCGACGACCGTCCTGGCCACACCGACGCCCGATGCA
The DNA here is from genome assembly GCA_021325695.1 of Steroidobacteraceae bacterium. Taxonomy (GTDB): domain Bacteria; phylum Pseudomonadota; class Gammaproteobacteria; order Steroidobacterales; family Steroidobacteraceae; genus RPQJ01. The sequence goes on from JAJTCR010000208.1 coordinate 375, forward strand.
GCGGTGGCGCAGCGCCAGCTGCTGCGCATCGCCCAGCGTGCGCTCGGCGTCGCGACCGAGCGCGACCTGCGCGACTACTTCCGGCTGCCCGTGGCCGATGCGCGCGCGCGGCTCGCGGAACTGGTCGAGGCCGGTGAGTTCGTGCCCGTGCAGGTGGAGGGCTGGCGAGCGCCCGCGTACGTGGCGCGCGACGTGCGCGTCCCGCGTCGCATCGACGCCTGCGCGCTGCTGTCGCCGTTCGATTCGCTGGTGTGGTTTCGCGATCGCATGCAGCGGCTCTTCGATTTCCACTACCGGCTGGAAATCTACACGCCGGCCCACAAGCGTCGGCACGGCTACTACGTGCTGCCGTTCCTGCTCGGTGACCGGCTCGTGGCGCGCGTGGACCTCAAGGCGGACCGCGGCTCAGGACGGCTGCGCACGCTCAGCACGCACCTCGAGCCGGCGGCAGATCGCGGGCAGGTGAAATCGGCGCTGCGCGAGGAGTTGCATCGACTCGCGGGCTGGCTCGACCTGCGCACCGAGTGACGGTGTCGTGGACCCGCGCCCGGTGGTCGACACGCCGGGTGGCCCCGAAACCACGCTTCGGGCATACTGTGCGCACAGTTTGCCGCCGCGCAGTCCGGTCTGCGCACGAGGTTCTTCGGCGGAAAATGGGGACACTCCTGGATTTCCCGGCCGGTTTCACGGCCCCGGGAATCCAGCAGCGTCCCCGTTTTCCTGCAGTGCGGCCCCTCCTGCAGACTGATCGACGTCTGCAATTTCGCGTCTCGATTCCCCAAAGCAACGGCGCCCGGTCCGGTGCCTGCGCGTGTTCGCACGTGCGGGCGTGGCGTCTGGTAGATCACTGAATGTCCTTCGATTCCCTGGGCCTCCGGCCCGAACTGATGCTGGCCGTACAAGAACTCGGCTACACCCAGGCCACCCCGATCCAGGCCCGCGCGATCGGCCCGGTCCTCGAAGGTCGCGACCTGCTCGCGGCCGCCCAGACCGGCACCGGCAAAACGGCCGCGTTCGCCTTGCCGCTGTTGCAGCGGTTGAGCGACGCGCACCCGCAACCGCGCGGCTCGCGGGCGCCCCGCGCGCTCGTGCTCGTGCCGACGCGTGAGCTCGCCGCACAGGTCGACCAGTCGTTCAACGATTTTGGTCGTCACCTGCAGCAGCGCACGGCGCTGATCTTCGGCGGCGTGAGCGCGCGCCCGCAGATCGACACGTTGCGTCGCGGCGTCGACATCGTGGTCGCCACGCCCGGGCGGCTGCTCGACCACGCGAACGAGCGCAACATCGACCTGCGTGACGTGCGCCACCTGGTGCTCGACGAGGCGGACCGCATGCTCGACATGGGGTTCATCCGCGACATCCGCCGCGTGCTCGCGCTGCTGCCGCCGAACCGCCAGAACCTGCTGTTTTCGGCGACGTTCTCGGAGGAGATCCGTGGGCTGGCCAAGGGCCTGCTCAAGAATCCGCTGACCGTCGAGGTCGCCGCGCGCAACGCCCCCGCCGAACTCGTCGAGCACCGCGTGCACCACGTTTCGCAGGGCGACAAGCGGGCCGTGTTGAGCCACCTGCTTCGCAACGGCGACTCGACGCCGCAGACGCTGGTGTTCACGCGGACCAAGCACGGCGCCAACCGGCTCGCCGACCAGCTCGTGCGCGACGGGCTCGGCTGCGCGGCGATCCACGGCAACAAGTCGCAGAGTGCGCGGACGCGGGCGCTCGAAGATTTCAAGGCTTACCGGGTGCAGGTGCTGGTCGCGACCGACATTGCGGCCCGCGGGCTCGACATCACCGAGTTGCCGCAGGTCGTCAACTACGAGCTGCCGCACGTGCCCGAGGACTACGTGCATCGCATCGGCCGCACCGGCCGCGCGGGATGCACGGGCCAGGCGCTGTCTCTCGTGTCCGACGACGAGAAGGACCGGCTGCGCGCGATCGAGAAAGTGCTTGGCCGGAAGATCCAGGTGCTGCCGCTCGACCGGAACCAGATTCCACGACCGCCGGGCGAAGGCCTCGCGCGCGAACCGCGGCACGTCGACCCGCGCGCGGTGGCACAGGCGCAGGCCCGGCGCCAGCATCACGGGACAGCCACGACGGCGGCGCGTCCCGCCGGAGGTCGCCGTTGGCAACCCCGCGGCGCTCGCCAGCGCGCGTGAGCGGGAGCAGGACGGGGACGCTCGGCGCGAATGACCGAGCGTCCCGGTTTCATTGCGGTGTCACGCCGCCTGCGTGAACCGGTACGCGTCCATCGCCAGCGCGGCGCCTTCGGTCGCGTCGTAGACCCTCTCGGCGACCGGGGTGGGCCCGGCCGCGCCGAGCGCCACGAACAGCGGCAGGAAGTGCTCATCGGTCGGATGCGCACGCGCGGCGCCGGGGGCCTGGTCGCGATAGCCGAGCACGGCCTCGACGTCGCGCGCTTCGAGCTTCTGCTCGAGCCAGCCCGCGAACTGCGTCACGTAGGGCAGCGTCGCCGACGCGCCGCGGCTCGTCGACCAGTCGCGCAGGTTGTGCGTGACGTGCCCGGAGCCGATCACGAGCACGTCGCGCTGCGTGAGCGGTGCGAGCGCGCGTCCGAGCGCCAGGTGGTGCGCGGTGCCGAGGTGCGGCTGCACCGACAGCTGCACGACCGGGACGTCACGCTCCGGATACATCCACTTGAGCGGCACCCACGCGCCGTGGTCGAGCCCACGACAGGCATTGACCGACGGCGTCATGTCGGCCGCGCGCAGCAAGGCGGCCGCTTCGTTCGCAAGTTCGGGCGAGCCCGGCGCGTCGTAACGGATCTTGTACAACTCGGCCGGAAACCCGCCAAAGTCGTGGATCGTCTCGAGCTTGGCGGCGCCGGTGAGCATCGGCAGCGCGGTTTCCCAGTGCGCGGAGGCGATCAGGATCGCGCGCGGCTTCGGCAGCGAGTCCGCGAGCGCGCGCCACGCCTGTCCGGCGCCACCGGCATCGACGGCGTGCATCGGTGAGCCGTGCGAGAGGAACAGCGTGGGCAGGCGGGTCATGCGTGTCTCCTTGGTCGTCGACCGAGCCGCTCCCCCGCCGGAACGGCGGGAGAGGGCTGGTCGGTGCATCGACGATGTCGATTCCTTACTTCCCCAGGCCTTCCGCCTTGAGAGCAGCCTGCACGGCCGGGCGGGCGGCGACGCGCGCCTGGAACTGCTGCAGCGCGGGCCAGGGGCTGAGGTCCACCTTGTGCTGTCCTGACCAGTTCAGGATGACGAACAGGTACGCGTCGGCGATCGAGAACTCGTTGCCCATGAGGAACGGCTGCTTCTCGAGCGTCTGCGCGAGGTAGCCGAAGCGGTTGCCCAATGCCTGCACCGTGCGCTCGCGGACGTCCGGGGGCGTCTTCGGATTCCAGAGCGGCCCGAAACCCTTGTGCACCTCGGTCGCAATGAACGCCAACCACTCCATGAGCTTCCAGCGTTCCATCGAGCCGAACTGCGCGGCGATGCGACCGGGCTTCTGCTCGGCCAGGTACTGCAGGATCACGTTCGCTTCCGTGATTCGCGTGCCGTCATCGAGTTCGAGCGTCGGCACGTAACCCTTCGGGTTGATCGCGCGGTAATCCGAGCCGTCGGGCAGCGTGTGCTTACCGAGGTCCACCTTGACCGCCTCGTACGGCAGGCCGAGTTCGTGGATCACGATGTGCGGGGCCTGCGAGCAGGCGCCGGGCGTGTAGTACAGCTTCATGGATCGTTGCTCCTTATCTCTGCGGGGGGCCGGATGGCCATGGGAGGCATCGTCCGTGTTCGAGCAATCGAGATAAACCCTCCGTTCGGACATGAATTATTGCTATAACTGCAATAATGATGATACGACACGCCGCCGCAGGGCTTCCGGCTCGGGATTTCCCGGCCGAAACGCCGTAAACCCGTCCATGGGGGCTCCGCCGCGGCATCCATGCCGCGGACGGTCCGGCCGGAAAATCCCGGGCCGGAAGCCCTGACGGCGACGGCATGGCACGGCTTACGCG
>JAJTCR010000209.1 GCA_021325695.1 Steroidobacteraceae bacterium
GGCCCGACCGTGTTCCGTTCCTGGCTCGACCGCGAGGCGACCGCGGGCCTGATCGCGCTGTCGGGTGCACGCGCAGGCGACGTCGGCCGCGCACTCGTCGCCGGCCGCGAAGCCGAGGCCCGCACGCTGCTCGACGCCTGGCTCGGACTGTTCGGCACACGCTATTACCTCGAGCTGCAGCGCACGGGTCGCCCTGGCGAAGAAGACTGCATCGCCGGATCGCTGCAGCTCGCCGTGACGCTCGGCGTCCCGGTCGTGGCGACGAACGACGTCCGGTTCCTGCGGCCCGACGACTTCGAATCGCACGAAGCGCGCGTCTGCATCCACGAGGGCACGCTGCTGGCGGACGCTTCGCGACCACGTCGCTACAGCGAGGAGCAGTACCTGCGTTCGCCGGAGCAGATGGCGCAGCTCTTCGCGGACCTGCCCGAGGCGCTCGAGAACTCGGTCGAAATCGCGCGACGGCTCAACCTCGAGATCAGGCTCGGCCGGCCTTCGCTGCCGGCGTACCCGGTGCCGGCGGGACAGACGACCGAGCAGCACCTGCGCGAGGAATCCCGAGCCGGGCTCGAGCGGCGCTGGCCGGTGCTCGAGGCGGCGCCGGGCACCCCGATCGCGCGCGAGGAGTACGACGCGCGCCTCGCGAGCGAACTCGACGTCATCTGCCCGATGGGATTCGCCGGGTACTTCCTGATCGTCGCCGACTTCATCCGCTGGGCGCGGGAGAACGGCGTGCCGGTGGGACCGGGCCGCGGCTCGGGCGCGGGCTCGCTCGTCGCGTATGCGCTCGGCATCACGGACCTCGACCCGTTGCGTTACGACCTGCTGTTCGAGCGCTTCCTGAATCCCGAGCGCGTGTCGATGCCGGACTTCGACGTCGACTTCTGCATGGAGGGGCGCGATCGCGTGATCGACTACGTCGCGCACCGCTATGGCCGCGACCGGGTCTCGCAGATCATCACCTACGGCACCATGGCCGCGAAGGCAGTCGTGCGCGACGTGGCACGCGTGCAGGGGTTGACTTACGGCTTTGCCGACAGCATCGCCAAGCTGATCCCGTTCGAGCTCGGCATCACGCTCGACGATGCGCTCGAGAAGGAGGAGGAACTTCGCAGACGGTATCGCAACGAGGAGGACGTGCGCGAGGTCATCGACATGGCCCGTTCGCTCGAGGGCCTCGTGCGCAACGCGGGCATGCACGCGGGCGGCGTCGTGATCGCGCCGTCCGTGCTCACGGACTTCGCGCCGCTCTATTGCGACGAGAACGGCACGAGTGTCGTCACGCAGTTCGACAAGGACGACGTCGAGGCGGCGGGCCTGGTCAAGTTCGACTTCCTCGGCCTGCGCACGCTCACGATCATCGACTGGGCGGTGCGCACGATCAACGCCGAACGCGCGAAGTCGGGGGAGTCGCCGCTCGACATGGCGACGCTGCCGATGAACGACGCCGCGACCTACACGATGCTGAAGCGCTGCGAGACGACGGCGGTGTTCCAGCTCGAATCGCGCGGCATGAAGGACCTGATCAAGCGCCTGCAACCCGACACCTTCGAGGACATCGTCGCGCTCGTGGCGCTGTTCCGGCCGGGCCCGCTGCAGTCCGGCATGGTCGACGACTTCATCGATCGCAAGCACGGCCGCATCGGCGGCGGCATCGACTACCTGCACCCGGACTTGAAGTCGGTGCTGTTCCCGACCTATGGCGTGATCCTGTACCAGGAGCAGGTCATGCAGATCGCGCAGGTGCTGGCCGGCTACACGCTGGGCGGCGCGGACCTGCTGCGACGCGCGATGGGCAAGAAGAAGCCCGAGGAGATGGCCAAGCAGCGCTCGATTTTCGTCGAGGGCGCGACCGGCCGCGGCGTCGCGGAGCACACCGCGGCGCACATCTTCGACCTCATGGAAAAGTTCGCGGGGTACGGCTTCAACAAGTCGCATTCCGCGGCGTACGCCGTGCTGTCGTACCAGACGGCGTGGCTCAAGACGCATTACCCGGCCGCGTTCATGGCGGCGGTGCTGTCGTCGGACATGGACAAGACCGACAAGGTCGTCACGCTGATCGACGAGTGCAACCGCATGGGTCTCGCGGTCGAACCGCCGGACATCAACGCCTCGCAGTACATGTTCGCGGTCTCGGGTCCGAAGTCGATCCGCTACGGCCTCGGCGCGATCAAGGGCGTCGGCCACGCCGCGGTCGAGAACCTGATCGACGAGCGCGAGGCGGGCGGGCGTTTCCGTCACCTGCGCGACCTCTGCCGGCGCCTCGACCTCAACAAGGTGAACCGTCGCGTGCTCGAGGCGCTGATCCGTTCCGGGGCCTGCGACGGTCTTGGCGGCATGCGCAACCGTGCGACCCTGATGCACCAGCTGGCCTCCGCGATGCAGGCGGCGGACCAGTCGTCGAAGGCGAAGGAGGCGGGACAGACCGACTTGTTCGGTCTCGCGGAGGCTGCACCGGCGGTGCACACGGCTGCGGACGGCGGGGACGATGCGGCGGCTCTGCACGAGACCTTGCCGGAGTGGAGCGAGGCCGTTCGGCTCGCCGGCGAGCGCGAGACGCTCGGTCTGTATCTCACGGGCCACCCGATCGCCGAGTACGAGCGCGAGCTGAGACCGATCATCAGCGGCCGCATCGCCGACGTCGGTGGCGCACGACCGGTCGGTGCCGGCGAGGACAAGGGTGGCGGCTGGCGCGGCCCCGGTCGCGGTGTCACGGTCGCGGGCCTCGTGCTCGAGATCCGCAAGCGCGGCGGCCGCACGAGCTTCGTGCTCGACGATCGCAGCGGGCGCCTCGAGGTCGCGATGTTCGAGGACGTGTACCAGCAGTTCCGTCCGCTGGTCACCAAGGACGCGATCCTCGTGGTCGAGGGCAGCCTGCGTTGGGACGACTTCATCGACAACTGGCGTTTGCAGGCGAAACGGATCATGGACGTCGACCAGGCGCGCGAGCAGTACGCGCGCAATCTGGTGCTGCGCTGGCCAGCCGGCAAGCACCGCAACGGCGACGCGGGCAAGTTCGTCGCCGCGCTCGAACACGCGCTGAAGCCGAGCCAGGGCGGCAAGTGCAACGTCGCCGTGCGCTACGCGACGGGCGACGCCGCCGCGATCGTGCAGTTCGGCGAGCAGTGGAGGGTGCGGCCGTCGCGAGAGCTGATCGAGCGCCTGGGAATGCTCGTCGGCCGGGACGCAGTCGAGCTCTATTACGCGCCGAGAGAGTAGTGGCTGGTGGCTGGTGGCTAGCGGCTGGTGGCTAGTGGCAGCCTGCGCCGCGGCCGGTCTTCCTCGCACCTCCAGACACTGGACACTGGACACTGGCCACTGGCGACCGGCATCCTTCCCCGCCTATGGCATTGGGTTTCCTGGACTTCGAGCAGCCGATCGCCGAGCTCGAAGCCAAGATCGACGAATTGCGGTTCGTGTCCTCCGACGCCGAAGTCAACATCGGCGAGGAGATCGCGCGGCTGCGTGCCAAAAGTCGCGCGCTCACTACGAGCATCTTCGCGAACCTGACGCCGTGGCAGGTCGCGCAGCTCGCGCGCCATCCGCAGCGACCGTACACGCTCGATTACGCATCCGCGGTGTTCGACGAATTCGAGGAAGTGCACGGCGATCGGATGTACGCCGACGACCAGGCGATCGTCGGCGGCCTCGCGCGGCTGGACGGCAAGCCCGTCATGCTGATCGGCCACCAGAAAGGTCGCGACACCAAGGAACGCGTGCGCCGCAACTACGGAATGCCCAAGCCCGAGGGTTACCGCAAGGCGCTCAGGCTCATGAAGCTCGCCGAACGCTTCCGACTGCCGCTGATCACGCTGATCGACACGCCGGGTGCCTACCCGGGCATCGGCTCGGAGGAGCGCAACCAGAGCGAAGCGATCGCACGCAACCTGTTCGAGATGTCGACACTGCGGACGCCGGTGATCACGGCCGTCATCGGCGAGGGCGGTTCGGGCGGCGCGCTCGCGATCGGCGTCTGCGACCGGCTGCTCATGCTCCAGTACTCGGTCTACTCGGTGATCTCGCCCGAGGGCTGTGCCTCGATCCTCTGGAAGAGCGCCGACAAGAAGGAACTCGCCGCGGATGCCATGGGCATCACCGCGGACCGGCTCGACAAGCTCGGGGTCATCGACGAGATCCTCCGGGAGCCGCTCGGCGCCGCGCATCGCGACCCGCAGGCGATGGCGGATGCGCTCAAGGTGGCGCTGATCCGGCACCTCGAGGAGGTCGAGCGCCTCTCCGAGGACGAGCTGCTCGAAAAGCGTTACGAGCGCCTGCGCAACCAGGGCGTCTATCGCACGACGCCCTGAGGCCTCGGCGGCCCGAGCCC
>JAJTCR010000210.1 GCA_021325695.1 Steroidobacteraceae bacterium
GCCCGATCAGCCGTGAGATGCAGCGGCAGCCGCGTCGCGGCCGCCGCCTGGCGATACAGGAACCACGAGGCGGCCATGCCAGGCAGGTAGCCGAGCACCGCCAGGATGGCAGCCTGCTGCAGGACGATGCCCGAGACGAACCGGTTGCGATAGCCGATCGCACGCAGCGTCGCGTACTCGCGCAGGTGCTCCGACACGTCTGCGAACAGGATCTGGTAGACGACGATCGCACCGACGACGAGACCCATGATCGCGCCGAACGCGAACACGTAGCCGATCGGGGTCGCGCCGTTCCAGTACGCACGCTCCCGCGCGGCGAAATCCGCCTTGGTCATCACCAGCACGTCGCCGGGCAGCTGTTCGCGCAGCCGGTCGCGCGCAGCATCCGGTGACACGCCGGGCCGGAGCGTGACCAGTCCGAGCTGGATCTGGTTGCGTGGACGTTCCGGAAACAGGCGCAGCCAGTTGTCGATGCTGGTGAGGATCGTGCCGTCGATGCCGAAGCTCGGGCCGATCTCCACGAGGCCGACGACGGTCATGGCGCGGTCGTTGATCTCGGTCTCGATCGGGCGGTCCTCGCGCCACTCCTGCCCCACCGGGCCGAATTCGGGACGCGAGGCGCGATCGAACAGCACCACGTCCTGCGCCCCGAGCTTGCGCAGGTTCTTGCCGAAGCCGGGCGTCGCGAGCACGTCGCGGGTCGGGTCGATGCCGACGGCGTTGATGCTGCGGCGGCCTTGGTCCCACGGGTTCTTCCACGTCGCGGGAAAGATGTAGACCGGGCTCACCGACTCGACGTCCGGTGAACCGAGCGCCTCGTAGAGCCGGCGGATCGTGAACGCCGCGGGTCGCACGATGAACACGCTGTCCGTGCTGAACAGCGCGATGTCGTAGCGAAACCGTTCGTGGAAGCGCAACGTGCTCTCGAACAGCGCGGAGCGGAAGCCGAGCTGCATCAGGATCAGCAGCACGGCGAACGCGATGCCTGCGACGGCCACCGCGAGCCGCAGCGGCCTGTGCCACAGCTGGAGCCAGCCGAGCGGCGCGGCAGGCACGATCCGACGCCAGGCGGACTCAGCGGCCAATCTCGACTTCCACCTGCAGGTTGGTGAGGTTGGCGGCCGGGCGACTGTCGTCGAGCCTGATTTCGACTTCGACGATGCGCGCATCCTTGCGCGCGACCGGGTCGTCGCCGACCTGGTCGAGCTTCTGCACCTTGGGACGCACCCGGGCGACGGCGCCCGCCAGGTCCCGCGCCAGCGCCTGGCTGCGCACGCGGGCACGCTGCCCGACCTTGACGTGACGGATGTCCGCCTCGAACACTTCCGCGACGGCCTGCATCTGGTCGATGCGCGCGAGCTCGACGATCCCGGTCTCGCCGACGAGCTCGCCGGGCCTGCGCAACACGTCGATCACGCGTCCTGCGAACGGGGCGCGGACGAACGAGCGCTCGAGTTCCGCCTCGTGACGGGCGAGCGTCGCGGACGCCGAGCCGATGCGAGCCTGCGCGACCGCCGCCGACGCTCGGCGCGCCTTGCAGGATGCGACGCCCGCGTCGGCATCGCCCTTGGCGAACTCGGACTCCTCGCTCGACGCGAGGCCCTTGGCGAGCAGCTCCTGCTTGCGTTGCGATCGCTTGGCCGCGACGTCGGCCAGCACGCAGGCTTCGTCGGCCACGCTCACGGCAGCGGTCGCCTCGCGCCGTGCGGTTTCGAGGTCGGCCCTGGCCTCGGCGACGCGCGCCTTGGCGATCGCAGCGGTATCGACCTCCGCGAGGAGCTGGCCGGCGCCGACGTCGCTGCCACGGTCCACGTGCAGTTTCGCGAGCACTGCGCCCGAGACGGCGTCGGGCGTCGATGCAGCCGCGACACGCACGATGCCCCCGACCGGTTCGATGCGTCCGAGTGCGGCCACACCGCGGTTGGTGGCGGGCTTCGCGCCGCTCGCAGTCTGCGCGAACGCGACGCCCGGAAGGTGCCATGCGACCAACGCCACCGGTGCGATCAGCACGCAGAATCGGAGCAGTGAACGTCGAATTACTGACCGCAAGACCACACCCCGCCGTGACTAGGATTCGAGCTCGCGCGCCTCGGCGAGCGCTTGCTGTGCCGCGCGATAACCGACCTCGACGACGCGGTCGAAGACGCGCACGTCCGTGAAGCTGAAGCCGCCCACCGGCGGCCGGATCAGCAGGTCCGCACGGGCGCCCGCGGCGCGCGCCGCGCCGATCGTGCCGATCGACATCGCCATCAGCATCAGCGACACCGGGCTCGGCACGCGGTAGCGCTTCGACAGCGGCAACGTGCGGCCGGCGAGCACCTTCCAGGGCGACGGCACCGAGTCGTAGTCGACCGTGTAGTCCTTGCGCGAACTCAAATCGACCGCGACCACGCGACCGACAGGTCGTCCACGCATCAGGTCGACCGGGAGGTTGTCGAGGATGCCGCCGTCCACGGCGAGCTGGCCGTTGACGACCGCCGGCGGAAAGATGCCCGGCAGCGACACGCTCGCACGCAGTGCGCGTGGCAGCGAGCCTCGCTCGTGCAGCTGCACCGACCCGTTGCCGAGGTTGCTCGACACGCAGAAGAACGGGATCGGCAGGTCTTCGATCTGGCCGGGCAGGTGGTGGTCGATCAGGCGTTCCATGCGTCGTCCGCGCAGGAACGAAATGATCGGCAGCGTGATGTCGCCGAACGGCTTGCCGGCGACGAACGCGATGCGCGCACGCTCGATGGCGACCTGCGGCTCGGGACCGGTCGCCATGCTGGCCGCCATGACGGCGCCGATGCTCGCGCCGCCGAGCCAGTCCACGCTCACACCGGCCTCGTGCAGCGCTCGATACACGCCGAGGTGCGCGAAGCCGCGTGCCGCGCCCCCGCCGAGCACCAGCCCGACGGCCCGCCCCGCGATCAAGCGCGCCAACCGGTCGATATCGTCGGCCACCCCTCCGCGGACGTGCAGGTGAAAATCGAGGCGACGCTCGTCGAGCCACACGTCGGTGCCCTCGAGCCGCTCGCTCGCGCCGGGGTGACACAACACGAGCGCGCGTCGCGCCACGGGGGCGGACGCGCTTTCGAACGCCGCACGCTCCCACGGACGCACGGCCGGATCGTCGCTCGCCTGCGCCACCAGCAGGATCAGGTCGGCGTGGTGCAGGGCGATGTCGGAGAAGACCTCGCCCGGGTCGCCCACGTAGAGCACGAAGTGATATTCGTCCTCCTTGACGGCGAGCCAGTCGACCATCGCGGGTGAGAGTCCCTCGTGGCGGGCCGTGGGCAGTGGCGGCGCACCGGCTTCGCGCATCGACCGAGGTGTCAGCACGCACGTCGAGCCGAAGGCCTCCAGTGCTGCGTGCAGCCGCTGCGACAGCGCTTCCACCGACGCCATCGGGCCGAGCGGCAACAGCGCGATCGTCTTGAGCGTGCGGCGGATGTGCGAGACGCCCGCCGTGCGGTCGCGCAGCCGGCCGGCGATGCTGCCCGCGATGTGGCGAGTGAGGTCCGGGCGCTGGCGCGCGAGACGATCGAACGCCGCCGACGTCATCTTGAGCAACAGGCTGTTGCGTACGGCGCGGATGCTCGCCGAGCGGGCGCCGCCCGTCAGCATGCCGATCTCGCCGATCGTCTCGCCGGGATTGACCTCGGCGACGAGACGCTCCTCGCGTTCGCCGCTCGACTGGCCGAGCCAGACCTGCATGCGCCCTCGGGCGAGCAGGTACAGGCAGTCCGCCGCGTCGCCCTGTCGAAACAGCCAGTCACCCCCGCGGCAGACGCTCGGCTCGAACTCGTCGAGCACCAGCGCGGCCTCCTCGCGCGGAATCGAGAAATACTGCTGCAACGCCGTCAGAAGGGTTGCTCGAGCGGCGGTCTGCATCCCGTGGTCCCGTTTGCCTCGGTTTATAGTTGTAACGGCCTCGAGGCACGCACGGGGAGCGCGGTCTGCGGCGCTCCCCCACCCGGCCGCATTGAGTCGCAGTGTAGCGGTAACAGGGGTGTCAGGGCACCTGGCGACGAACCGCCGCGAGCAGGCCGGCCGCGGCCTCCTCGAGCAGGTCGAGCACCTCCTCGAACCCCTTGGCGCCGCCGTAATACGGGTCCGGCACGTCCTCGCGCCCGACGGCGGCAGTGGCGAACTCGAGCAGCAACCGGATGCGCGAGCGGTACTGCGGCGGACTGCGCTCGAGCAGGGTCGCTTGGTTGACACGGTCCATCGCCAGGATCAGGTCGAAGCGCTGGAAGTCCGCGGTTTCGACCTGCCGTGCGCGCAGGCCACTGATGTCGAGGCCGCGGTCCGCCGCGGCTCGCAACGCGCGCGGGTCG